>NZ_JAIQXU010000004.1 GCF_020166395.1 Deinococcus betulae
GAATTCATTGACCTCAGCGGCTGATGCCCTGACTGTCAACCCCTATTCGAGGTTATTGGTGTAATGACATAGCCCCTTTGGTCAGGGCCTTAGCCAAGAATGGTTTTCAAGAGCGTACCGAGCCTTTTTCAATGCTCACCACAGCCAGCGCTCTTCTGATTGCCGTGCGCTTGAACGTGTTGACTTGCAAGTCGCTGGGCAACGTGGGAACTGCCTTGCACAGAGGCTCGGGGAGGCTCTGGCGGGCCTATAACCAGTGGGCGAGGGGTCGGCTTTGGCAGTGGCCTGCACGATTATCGCGCGCCGGAAAGCACGCTTCTGGAAAGCTGGCTTTTGAGAAGTCGCAAATAAGCAGCCCTACTCCAGGGCTCTCTGGCCAGTCAGATGGCGACCGATAATCAGGGTGTGGATATCGTGCGTGCCCTCATAGGTGTCCACGGTTTCGAGGTTCAGCATGTGCCGAATCACCGGGTATTCGGTGGTGATGCCGTTGCCGCCGTGTAGCTCGCGGGCCAGGCGGGCACCCTGCAAGGCCACGCGCACATTGTTGCGTTTGGCATAGCTGACCTGGGCGTGATTCATCTGCCCACTGTCTTTTAGGGTTCCCAGGCGCCAGGCCAGCAGCAGCCCCAGCGAGTGATCGGTGGCCATCCGCGCCAACTTGTCCTGCACCAGCTGACGCGCGGCCAGGGGTCTTCCAAAGGTCGTGCGGGTGCTGGCGTAGTCCAGGGTGGCCTGAAGGACCGCTTCTAGCGCACCCATTGCCCCCCAGGCAATGCCAAAGCGCGCCGAGGACAGGCACGACAGCGGCGCCCCAAGCCCCCTGGCGCCAGGCAGACGATTAGCTGCCGGAATGCGGCAATCTTGCAACACCAGTTCGCCGGTTACGCTGGCGCGCAGGCTGTATTTACGCTCAATCCTGGGGGCGCTCAGGCCGTGGGCGTCCGTGGGCACCAGAAACCCACCCACCGTGCCAGCCTCATCCCTGGCCCAGACCACTGCCACGTCCGCCACAGGGCTGTTAGTGATCCACATCTTGCTGCCGTTCAGAACATAGCTGTCCCCGTCGCGCTGAGCGCGGGTACGCATGGCGCCGGGGTCACTGCCGCCGTCGGGTTCGGTCAGGCCAAAGCAGCCGATCAGGTCGCCGCTGGCCAGGCCCGGCAGCCAGCGCCAGCGCTGGTCCTCGGAACCGTAGGCGAGGATGGGCAGCATCACCAGACTGCCCTGCACGCTGGCCGCCGAACGCAGGCCACTGTCCACCCGCTCCAGTTCGTACATCATGGCGCCGTAAGCGCTGTAGGACACGCCCGCGCCGCCGTAGGTTTCCGGCGTGGTGGGCCCAAGCAGCCCCAAGGCCCCGAACCGGCGCATCACGTCCCGCACGGGCAGGTCGCCGGCATCCCACCAGGACGCGACCTCGGGCAGCAGTTCGGCGTCGCAAAAGGCGCGCACGCTCTGGCGTACCAGGCGCTCTTCCGGGGTCAGGAGGGCATGCACCGCGAATTCATCAAGCATGTCTCCTCATATCAGATTGTCCAGAATCAGGCATCACGCAGAGCGACCCCAGCAGCGAATCACAGAGAAAACGACTGGGGACCAAGGGTTTCATCGCGGGGACAAGAGAGCGGCCTAACTGGTCCTGTTGCTAGACAGCCTCTGGCTCAACCAATGTCCGGCAAATGTCCGGTCCAAGCTGTATGACTACTCTAAATTAACAAAGATGAAAAGTTTCCTAAAGATTCTGGCACTACTTATCACGCTTGCTTCAACCAGCGCTGGAGCAATGTCGGGTGAAATGGGCACCGAGGCCGACCAATCCAGCCACAAGCTCAACCCAGCGTGCGGAGCAGGCGAGGCCACCCAGCCACCCAAAATTAACCCAGACAAAGGTACCCCGGTCGCCGGGCAGCCCTAAAGCTGTTGTATAAAGAAAAACGCCCTGCCATTATCGCCGCAGCCTAGTCAGTCAGGCTGCGGCGAACGCTTTACGGCACGCCCCAAACCACACGACTGATAAATTCAGGGTATGTCGTCTGGCCCAGCCGTGCCCTTGCCACCCCAGCAGGCCGCCCCATGGCCTACCGTACAAACCTTGTGTGACTTGGAAGCAACTGTGCAGTACGAGCAGCAGTGGCTCGCGCAGGGTAGAACGGTGGACGCGCTTCTGAGTCGTTACCGGACCGAAGAGTCTGCGGTGGGGCTGCTGCGCGGAACAATTTTTGCCATGCATCAGGAGCTCTACGCCGAGGCGCACGAACTGCTGCGCGCAGCCTTTCTTAAAAGCACCACGCCGCAAGAACGGCTGATGGTGAATATCTATAGCACGTCTCTTCAACTTCATTTGTCGCTAGAAAACATGAATGGGCAACGCACTTATCCAGGCGACGGCCTAGAACTGCTACTGACCGGCGTTCGGGAATTACAGTGCCTGCCTGATAAAGATGTCTTTGCCCTGGAAGTTGAGTACCGCGCGTTGTGGATGATTGTTCACTTGCAAAATAGGAATGGCACATACAGTGAGAGTCTGCCTCTGATTAGTCAGATGCGGCATATCGCATTTCTGATGGAACATAAGGAGTTTCAGCACCGCGCTGACAGTTTGCGGGCCTGGGCCCTCACCAATGCTGGAGAACTCCATGCCGCCCTGACCCTCCGAAAAGAGCTGGACAGCCGGGGGCCTGAGACGTCCGTGACCATGAACGCCCTGGATGTGGCGCTGCTGCTGTCCAATCTGGGCAACCTGGACCAGGCGCTCGAGGCTTTGCGCACTGCCGCAGACCTACCCAATGCCGAGCAGTGGATTTTGCTGATTCAGTCTATCTTCGGAGTTCAAAATCTCGACACTCCTCACCTGCCCTTCACGGGCCGCTTCACGGGGTATCAGTGGATGGCCGATGCCCTGCAGGTGCTAGCCGCTCTCTACGCCCTGGAGCCTCTGCGTTCGCGCACTCCGGAAAAGCAGCGGCTGGCCAATCAAATCACGGAGCAACTCAAGGTCGACCTGCGCGGCTTCAGCGACGACGACCGCTGTTTTGCCATGTGGCTGCTCAGCACTGCACACCTAAACACCCAGAACTACGGCCTGGCCCGTCAGAGCCTAAGCGGCCTGCCTTCCCTCCACGCCGAGCAACTCCTAACCCGCACCCTGCTGGCGGCGGCCCGTCTGGAGCTGGCATTGCAGCCAGGCTTTTACGAGGTAGAGACGATTGTTCGTACGGAACAGGACCTGCGCTCCATTTTTAGCGCGGCGGAGCGGCTCACGTACGCCTCACCCGAGAGACTCGCCAGCGCAGTGCAGCGGTGGCACCCTGTAGCGGCCACTTATCTGGCCGTCATGCCCGACCCTATTCCTGCTTTTCACGCCAGTGCCCAGGCCATCATTCAGATACGCTCGGCGTGCAGCGCTTACAGCCTCACACTGCCGCCACTATACGTTGCCGAAACTGTTCTCAATGTCTTTGGCTATGATGTCAATGCCGAACTGAATGCAGCCATGCGCCGCCAGCGCAACGCACTACAGGGCAGCGCTGGCGAAGCGCGGATGTGGCTGCGTATTGTGCCTGCCGCGCAACTCACATATGGCCTGCTGAAAGCGGCGGAGGAACACGGCTCTGCCGAACACCGCGCTGCTGCTGAGCGCACGGCGGCCTCTTATGGCCTGCTGCCCAGTCTGCGAAGCGAGTTCGCGGAGTTTGAACTTGACCGCCTGACGCAAGCTTTTCACCGCTGGCTGCGGGGCCAGACCACACACACAGGTTTCTTAAAAGACAATCTGCTGAACGAATAACGTTAGAGCAGGACCAAGCCGCGTCCCTCCGGGTACCAGAAAACACGGCGAAGACGGAGGTGGATGGCACTCTTGCGTCAGCACCATCCGATCTGCACTGCGGAGCGGACTTACCTGTAAATGGCGTTGAGGGCCTGGACGTCGTACGAACTCAGCCCGCGCCGCTGACCGATATCCCCGGCACTGCCGACGGAATTGGAAGGCTGCGGGGTCTTGGGTTGAAAGTTGGCGGTGGCTGGGCCGTAATGCATGACCGAGCTAAAGTCATAAGGAGTAAAGGTCTTGTATTCCGAGGCGCACTGCGGCATGTAGTTGTCGCCCGCAAGATTAACGTTCAAAAACCGCGCACGGTCACAGCGCTGATGTTCATGAATCATGCCAGCGGCGTGGGCCATCTCGTGGTGAATGACGCCGCGCTCAAGAGCTGTACCAAAGATGTTTGGACTGTACCGAACAGGCTGGTCCGTTTTCTGGCTCTGCCGCCCCACATAGGAGTCCCCGCGCACGCTGGGGTCGCTGTAAATGTATGTTTTGAAAGTCACGCGGTTAACTGCCGAGGGACTGAGCACGTACTTAAGGGTACTGACGCTCTGGTTCCAGGCATAAACCGCATTGTTGATAGCCGCTCTCTGCGCCGAAGTCACTGAACTGTCGTAGCTGTAGGGAACCGTTCGGTTGGGCCAACGCCTCTCGTTCACTTTCTCTTTCCAGCAAATGATGAAGTAAAAGCTGCACAAAGATGGCGTGATACCGGCGCCCAGCGGAGAGAGCGAAGCCCCGTCCGGCTGCTCCACTGGATTGGTCGAGGGTGCGCCGGGATCCACAACAAAACGGCCCTCGTAGGCCCCCACCTGATAAGAGGAAATCAGGTCTCCAACACTGCCAGAAGGGCCAATCAGTTCGTCCTCGTTGGCTATAGCGTATTCATCGCGGTTCTGGTAATCCAACACTTCACCCGTGGTCAGGGTGACAGAGACATAAGGCTCGGTCTCCAGCCGCTCTTCCTCTTCTGGGGTAAGCATGTAGGCCGACGAATCACCCGCCGCTTGGACCTTGAGTTGCTGACGCACTTTTTGCCGCAGGTCAATGGTAAAGGGGGCTTGACGCGCCTCGGGAAGCGCCGCCGTCACTTCGTTTGAGGTGCCGCAACTGGACAGCAGCAGACCAAGACCAATAACACAGGACATTCTTTTGAACATGGGGACTCCTGGGAACGAATGGACATTGAAGAGCGGCGCTGACAGCCGCACTCAAGAGGAGGCGCCCTATACGAGTCCGCCTGGAACGCCAACAACTCTGGAAAACACCGAGGTGCATACGCCTAGAGAGACGCCCCTCTCGTGCGGTGCTGTGCAAGTCCGCCCGGACTGAACCGTTGTTGCTTAGGGCGGGCCCGGAGTCCATATGACGTCTTGGGTCAAACGGTCCTCAGCCCAGAAGGACTGAGGAAAGCCGCAACGCGCATCCAGGCAACGTGGTGAAAACTTGTCAGAGAATGGGCGGGCTGACGGCCTGACAGAACCTTTTGACAGGTCTTCTCGGCAACTGCGACCAGCTCAACCCGGCCTGCGAGACGTACATAGCGCCGACGTCTTAAGCAGTTTTAGAACGTTTTGCGGTACAGCTCGGCATGGAACAGCTCACGGCTGTAGTACAGGCTAGACATGATGCGGGTGGCGTTGACTTCCACACCGGCGCGGACGCCTGCGACCAGGCTGCCGCGCGAGCCAGGCGCGGCGCCTGCGTTGTAGGCCAGGTTGGTGTAGGCTCTGCCATTCGCCCCGAAGCCCACCAGACCATAGAAATACAGGTTGGCTTTGCTGTTCACAGAGGCGTTGGCCGTCACGTTGGCTGACCAGGAGGTTGCTGGCGCGGGGGCAGACGCAGACACAGAGTTCAAGGAGGTCCAGCCGCTGCCACGAGTGAATTTGGCGCCCAGGGTGCCATTCACGCTGCCGCTGCTGTTCACCGTGACCTGCGCGTCAATGGTGCCGTCTACGCGCAGCACAACGTCGTATTGGGGCGTCACGACAATCGGCACCCAGCCAATCCAGAACGTGCGCGTGGGCAGCAACACGCTGGCCAGTACGATGTCTTTCTGAGCTGACCACTTGCCGGTGGCCCTGACATTTCCGTTGGCCGTGAGAGCGCCGTCCAGACGTGCCTCGAAACCACTAATACCCCAGGACCAACTGACGTTCAATGTGGCGTTCGCATTGATGTTGGCGCAGCCGTCGGCGGTGGCGCGAGCGCCATAAGCGTCGATAATCGTCTTGTTGAAGCACAACTCTTTGCTGAACAGGTGGTACGTGTTTTGGGGCCGCAGGCTACCCAAGCTGAGTTGATTGACAGGCTCGGCCTTGCCAGTCTTGGGGGTCAGGTCGTCCTGCACGTAGCGGGCCTTGGTACGCAGGGTATTGAGGTCGTCTGCGGCCTGATAATCCGTGCCCCGCAGGTCAATGGTGGCCGGGTCATATAGCACCACCGCCTGTTCATTGGTGGGAGTCGCCTTCAGCTCATACCGACCAGGCTCGACGTTGGCGTTGGTGAGCGCTTCTTCCAGAGTAGCGGGCGTCGTGGAGACCGTAACCCCTCCCTTGCCATTGCTTTGAACAGACGACACCGTTCCCAGAACTCCGTACGGCGCTTCAGCAGTGGGGGCGCTCACCACAATATCGCCTTCCTGAAGCTGAGACGGGTCCTCAACGCCATTGGGCTGCGTAGCCTGGGCACGCAAGGCCTGTGGGTCAACCCGTTCAAAGGTCAGGGTGCCGTTTGGCTGCCGGGCTATCATGGCAGCAGCAGCAGGGGCTGTCAGCACGCGAGTCTTGCCTGTCGCAGCGGCGGGAGCAGTGGTGTGAGGCTGGCCGCAGGCGGCGATGAGTGTGCTAAGAACGGCAGAGACGGCAACAATCTTCTTCATGAACTCTCCAGGCCGCACCAGGTCTTCTCTTCTGAGAAGGATGGGGGCGGTATGAAGAGGATGGAGGCACTAAGCTGAGGTCACACAGACATCCGCCGAATGTCCGGTACACGAGTACCGGCAACAAACACAGTCATGAACCTGCTAATTCAATCGAATTTGTCAAATTCTGGATGGCGGCCTGAATTCGCTTGGGCACAGGCCATCCGATACCCTATGGCTCAGAGTCTTTCCCCTGCCAGCTGCCATGTCTTCCCTTCGCTACTTGCTGGGCGCTCTGGCCCAGGCTTGCTCTGGGCCTTTGCACTTGAGCGGCATGGCTTGGGCCGATTAGACTGTCTGGCTGGCCCAGGCGGGAAGTGCCCTGGCGCCCCGGCGGCGCCGACAGGCTCACGCTGCCGGACGCACCTGTGCCGCGCTGACGCTACGTCGGGCTTTTGCTGTGCAGGCAGTTGGTTAGGCGCTTCCTAGATACTCGTTCCCAGTACCGCTTTCTCGTCCCTACAAGCCCCGCAGGAAGTGCAGCAGGGCGGCCCGCTCGCTGGCCTGCAGGGCACCGAACCGTTCACGGGCGCGCTCGGCCTCGCCGCCGTGCCAGGTCACCGCTTCGGCCAGGGTGCTGGCGCGGCCGTCATGCAGGAAGCGGCCCCCGCTCGCCTCAACCAGTCCCGCACCCCAGAGGGACGGCGTGCGCCATTCGCCCGACTGGGCGCCTTTTTCGGCAGCGCCGTCATCCAGCGCCGGCCCCAGGTCATGCAGCAGCAGGTCGGTGTAGGGGTAAAAGGTCTGGTGCGACAGGGCGGCAAAGCGGGAACTGACGCCTGTGGTCAGGGTCGGCCGGTGGCACGATGAACATCCCACCTGTTCGAAAAGCGCCGCCCCGGCGTTGAAGGTGGCGGGGTCGCCCATGCGCCGCTCAGGGACGGCCAGCACTGTCAGGAAGTCATTGATGGCCTCCAGCGCCGCGTCAGAGACCTCAGGCTGACCGCCACTGATAGCCTCTGCACACACCGCCTGCCGCACCGTGCAGTTCTCCGCAGGGTGCAAAGAGGTCGTCAGGCCCATGTCCTGATGCAGAGCGGCGGCGCTCTGGCTGCGCAGGCTGGCCTGAATGGCCTTCCAGCCAAAGCGGCCCAGCTTGACCTGCCCCTCTTCCGTGACCCAGTGCGGACGGCCCGAGATGCCGTCTCCGTCCCGGTCCTCTTCATCGGCCCAGGCCAGCAGGTCGGCCTCGGGCACCCGGTCCAGCAGCCCCATGCCCAGCAGCTGCGGCGAGAGGCGCGCGCTGGCGCGGACGCCACCCAGCGGTTCGCCACTCACCTGAACCTGGTAGTTCAGGCGCCCATCTGGCTGGCGGGTCCAGGTCACCTGGCCCTCGGGGTCACCCGTGGTCGCTGCCGTCTGCAACTGCTCGCCGTAGACCGGGTGAGGCTCGCCCTGGGCATCTCCCAGCCGGAACAGGACGGCGGGCAGGGTCCGGCCTCCAGCGCCCAGCGCCTCGGCCCGTCCGGTGGACTGGTGACAGCCGCTGCAGGCGCCCATTAAAAACTGCGGTCCCAGGCCGTCAAGCAGCGCGCGTGGCCCCGGCGCCGGTTGCCACTGCGCCACGAACAGTTCGCGGCCCTGCGAGACCCCGGCCCACTCGCTGGGGTCAATGGCCGGAGCAAATTGCAGGAAGGGGCGACTGGCGTCCAGGGTGACGGTGGCGCTGCCGCCTGCCGGCGTCCAGCTGATGGGCAGCGGCGTGACGGGCGTGGGCGCCGGCCCTGGGCGGTCAGGCGCTGCGCAGGCTGTCATCACCAGCAGCACACCCGCCCAGACCGCGCGCCTCACGGTAGGGTCAGCGGCAGGGGCGTGTTGTACATCCAGGTGTTGGCGGTGGTGGCCCCGCCGCCCAGCGAGCCTTCAAAGCTCCAGCCCCACGCAAACAGGCCCCCGTCCTGCCGGCGGCCCACCTGATGCAGCGCGCCCACCGCCAGGTCGGCCATGTTCTTCAGGTTGGGCAGCTTGTCGCTGGGTTCGTCCAGGTCGGCGTATACCGCCCCGGTGCCGGCCATGTCGCCGTACATTCCCCAGTCGCGCAGGCTGCCGTCGGCCAGGCGCAGGTAACTGGTGTTGCCGTTGGCGTAGACGTTGACAGCCCGCAGGGTCTCGGTGCTGGGCAATAGGCGCGGCGACAGCACGTTGCCCGGCCAGGCCTCGGGCTTGCCCTTGAACTTCACGCCGTTGAACCCCACCTGGCTGTTGGCGTTGAGGCCCCAGACATAGACCTTGCCCTCGCTCGTCAGGGCCAGCACATGGTCGCGGCCAGCGGCGATTTCGGTGACGACCACGCCGGCAGGCAGCGGCACCAGCAGCGGACTGGCCTGCACCGCCGCCGCGCTGCTGACACTCCCCTGCCCCAGGTTGGCGTACTGGTTGCGGCCCCAGCCCCAGACTTGGCCCTTGTCATCCAGGGCGTAGGAGGATGCAGAGCTCGCCAGCACCTGCACCACGCGGCCGGGCCGGGCGTCGCCCCACACGACCAGCTCGGGGGTGGCGCGCGCCGCGCTGCCGCCGTCTCCCAGTTAGCCGCTACTGTTTAGGCCGAAAGCCCAGACGCCACCGTCCTCGGCCAGGACCAGCGTGTGACTGTAGCCCGCCGATACCTGCGCGGCGGCCGGCAAACCCGCCACCTTGCCAATGTCCAGGCGGCAGTTGTTGGTGCCGGCGCCGCAATTGGCGCGGCCCTGCGTTCCGCGTCCCAGTTGCCCATTCGTGTCGTCGCCCCAGCTGTAGAGCGCGCCGCCTTCGGCAATCGCCAGCGACTGGTTCTGGTTAAAGGCCAGCGCCACGAAGGGGGCCGGCGCCGTGATGGCGGTGGGGCTGACCGGGTGATCGGCCGAGGCCGCCAGCGTGGTCGTCTTGCCCAGCCCAGTCTGGCCGAAGTTGTTGCGGCCCCAGGTGTACAGCGCGCCGCCCTTCAGCGCCCCCGAGTGAGACCCGGCGGCCGCCACGCTGCGCCCCAGGGCAATCTCGGCCTGAGCGGCGGCTGTCTCGCCCTGATTATCGGTGGCGGTCAGGGTGATGGTGTTCGTGCCAGCCTTCAGCGGCACGGTGACGGTATATGCAGTGCCGTTCAGGGTGGCGGCGTGGCTCTTGCCGTTCACCTGGGCCGTGACGCTTTGAAGGCTTCCGTCGCTGTCCGACGCCTGGCCCGTCAGGGTCACCTGCGTGCGCTGCACGGTGGCCGCCGGGGCAGTCAGGCTCAGGGTGGGCGGGGTGTTGACGACGGTACCGCAGGCGCTCAGGGCCAGCGTGAGGGCAGCAAAGGTGGGGAGAAAAGGGCGCATAGAAACTCCTGGCTGGCCGCTCGGTGGCCAGTCCTTGAAAGGTAGTGATTGAGGTGACTGAACAGAAGGGAGGCAGGGTCTGATATGGATTCCGTCTGGTTCGTTGATACAGGGGAAGATCGCCACTGTGTCAACTCCACGCCCGGAACCCGTTTGTCTCCTCCCCTCTCTGCTCGGATTCAGTCGTTTTTGTCAACGGTTGAACCGGCGTCCATCTGAAGTCTGCTCCGCCTAAAGGAGAGAAAGGGGGCGGCTTAGGGCGACAAAGCCGCCCCTTTGCGCTTGCGGGCCAGTTCGCGCTCCTTGATGGTTTCGGCGGCAAAGAAAGACCCGATCACGGCGGCCACCGACAGCACCTGTAGCAGCACACCTTCCCAGGTGGCGTGCAGACCCAGCCACAGCCCCGCCCAGCCAGGAAAGGCAATGGGCAGGGGATGCACGGGCAGCCAGCCCACCAGTTGCAGCGTGTGAACTGTGTTGCCGACCATCACGCCCAGGACGGCGCAAATCAGCATGCCGGTCCAGACCAGCAGCTTTTTCATGGGCAGTCGCGCCTGCCACCTAAAGACCAGGGCGCCGACGCCCAGCACCGCCCCTAGCCCCAGCGCTGTGCCTGACAGCACCGCCCCCGGCCCGGCCTGCAGTACCAGCGACTGCAGGAACAGCACGGTCTCGAAGCCCTCACGGTAGATAGAGGTAAAGCCCAGCACCGCCAGGCCCCACCACTGGGCGCGCAGCGCGGGGCCGCCGTGCGTCAGTTCGTGTTTGTGCTTCTGAAAACTGGCCATACGGTCCGTCCAGTACACCTGATGGAAAAACCAGTTCATGATGAGCAGCAGCACGGCGATGGCCACAAGACTGACCACTGCTTCCAGCTTCTCGCCGTAGCGCCCCAGCAGCGACAGAGTGCGCTGCATGACCAGCCAGGTGGCGACGGTGGCCACCCCGGCCCCCGCTGCGCCCAGCCACATGGGACGGCGCAGCCGCACCAGATGCCCTTTGCGCAGGCTGCCCATCAGGGCCGCCAGAATCAGCACCGCTTCCAGGCCTTCGCGAAAGACGATGATGCCCGCGTTCGTGGCGATAGAGGCGGGCGCCACCTCGGTCCCCAGAATCCGGGCGACCTGAGCCAGCGTGCGCTGCAACTCGGCGCGCGTGGCCCGGAAGTCGCCCTCCGCGGCCCGGTCCCGGATCAGGGCCGCCAGCCCTCTGGGCTTGGTGCCGTTCCAGAGCAGGCTTTCCAGCTCGACCTTCAGGTCGGGGTTAAAGACGGCGATACGGGCCTCTGTGCCGCTTTCCAGCAGCGAGTAGGCGTCCAGGCGGGCAGTTTCGGCCGCTGCCCAATCGCCGGCCTGGGCCGCCGCGACCACCGCGTCCAGCTGGGTGCGCACCACATCCAGGTCGGCCCCCGCGTTCGTCTTCTGCCACTCGGCGGGCACGGCGGCCCTGGCCTGGGTCGTCAGCGCGCCCACCTGCCTCTCCAGGTCACTAGGCGCCAGCACCACCTTGGCCATCTGCGGCGCCGAGAGGGCCGCCGAGAGGGCCGTCAGCCCCGCGCCCAGGTCACGGCTCTGCGCCTGGTCAGGCAGCAGCGGCGCGAGGTCGGCAAAGGCAGTCACCGCGCCGGCTAGGAAGGTGCGGGCCTCGTTGACCTCGACCTCCTGCGTCACCAGCGCCCGGCCAGCGTCAACCTTGACGCCGCGCCCGTATTCCACCGGCACCAGCGACAAGAAGCGCAGCAACTGGGCCGAACGGGCGTTGCGCTCGCGTTCGCTCAGGGGCGCGGCGCGGAACCCTTCCAGCAGGGCCTGCACCTGCGGCAGCGTGGCAGGCAACCCGTTCAGGGCGGCCTGGAGCCGCCCGGTCTGCGCTGCGCCGCGCTGCTCGGTATGGGCCGGGGCCAGCAGGGCGAAATAACCGCTGGCCAGGCTTTTTTGCTCGGCCGCCAGGGTGCGGAAGCCGAGGGCCTGGGACCGCCCCAGTTCCCGCAGGGCGTCGTTCAGGCGCGACTGGTAGCCGTCCAGCACATCGGCGCGCACGGCCTTTAAGGCGTCGGCAGGCGAAAGCTGACCGCGCCCCAGGGCTTCTACCGCCTCAGTTGCGTCGGCGCCCAGCCGGGTCAGGCTGCTGGCCACCCGGAATTCGCGCACGGCCAGCCAGTCGCGGGCCTCATCGGCACTGCCGGCCTGCACACTGGCTTCCAGCTGGCGGTGGGCGCCGGCCAGCAGGGCCGTCCACGCCTGCGCTCTGGCCTGGGCCAGGGCCGGTTCATTCCCGGCCAGGGCGGCGCGCTCGGCGCGGGTCAGGGCCGCTTCGACAGGGGCGGCGCCGGGCGTCAGGGCCGGGCGCAGCACCGCAAAGGCGCCCCGCGCCTCGCGCACCAGACCGGCGGCGGCGGCGCGGTCAAAGCCCACTTCCAGCCCTGCCTCGGCCAGCCGGGCGCGCACCGTCTCGGCGGGGGTCGCCAGGTCAGTGGCGCCGGCCAGACCCAGCAGGAACAGGGGCAATAGCCAGGTGCGGTTCACTGAAGTTTGACCCCAACCAGCGCCGCCGCCTGCGTGATGCGGCCCGTGATGGCCGTCGCGCGGTTCTGGGCCTCACGCTGAAGCTGCTCGGCCTGCTCGGGGGTGTAGCGGCGGGTTTTTTCGCGGGCCACCAGCTTGTCCACCAGGGCGGCGAGGTCATTCAGGCCCGTCAGAATCTGGCCATCCAGCGCGGCGCTCTTGGCCTTCACGTCGGGGCTCAGGCCACGGTACATGGCCTGCCACGACGACACGTTGCCGCGCAGGTCACTCAGGCGCGAAATGACCACGAAGTCCTGGCGCTGACTGCGGGCGCCCAGCACAAAGGGGCTGGACTTCCAGTCTTCAAAAAACACCGGCCCGACGGTGGGCACGTTGCCGACCAGTGCGCCAAACACGTCCTCGCGGGTGGGGGTCCAGGCCGCCGCGGCCTTTTGCAGGCGCCCACTTTCGCTGTTCAGGAGGTTGGCTGCGGCTTTCAGGACGTTCGCGTCGGGCAGCAGGTCGCCAAAGTCGGCCTTGCCGTTCCCGTTCACGTCGGCCTTCACGCCGCTGCTGAAGGTGGGCACGGTGCCCCACAGCGCGCCCTCGTTGACCCCGAAGAGGTTGCCGGGCTTTTGCAGCACCTTGCCGCTGGGCAGTTTGAGGTCAAAGGGCACGGCGTCCTCGCCCTCACTGGTGCCGGCGTCCAGAATCACGTCGAACTCGCCCAGAACGTCCACGCCCGCCACGATGCCTTCAATGTCCTCGTAGGCGGGGCTGGCTTTCTGCCAGGCGGCGCGGGCGGCTTGCAGGGCGGCGCGGGCCTGTGTATTTCCGGTCAGCGTCTTGTAATTGAAGTTGGCGGCCTTGGCCAGCGCGTAGTAGCGGTCGGCGGCCTGGCTGAGGGCCTGGGTCCCGGCTAGCTGCGTCCCAATCTTGCCGCTGAGGTAGGTCTTGACGCCGCTGAGGTCGGCCGCCGCCGCTGTGGTGCCCAGAGCAAGGGCGAGGCTTAATGCCAGTTTCATAAGGTAAACTTAGTTAAACCGAGCGATTAAGTCAACATTAAGACACTGAGGGGGCCTGGTCTCAGGCTGCTCAGGGCCCTGCTGGGCCGGTCTTCTACGAATCGGCGCCCTCCCGAAAAGATTCGATATCGAACTTCTCAGGCTAGATCCAAACTTGACTATTCCAGTCGGGTTTGTCAGATTCCAGCAGGCCGTTCCTGTCCTTCCGGAACTCTGGCCCCTGGTGCCCTATGGCTCATAGTCCCTGCGTCCTCTCCCTGCCAGACGTCACGTCTTCCCTTCACCTGTTGCTGGGCCGCCTCTCCCGCTTCACCGACGCGCCGCTGCAGCTGGCCGGCATGGAGGTGGCCGGGCAGAGGGTCTGGACCGTCCATAGTGGTGACCTTCCGGGCACCGGATTGGTCGCTGTGCCCGCCCAGACGCCGCCCTTACCGCCCCTGCCCCCCCATGCCCACGCCCGCCGGCGCCAGGAACAGGCCGCTGGCCGCACCTGCGCCGCCGTGGCCTTGCGGCGCGCTGGCTGGACCGGCTCTCTGTCGCTGGGCAGGGGACCGGGCGGCGCCCCCACCTGGCCCCCAGGCTTCAGCGGGTCGCTGGCTCACAGCGGCGCGCTGGCGCTGGCGGTAACTGGCCCCAACACGCTGGCCCTAGGGCTGGACCTGGAAGAGCGCTCGCCGCTGCTGTCCGGGCCGGCTCTGCTGCGCCATGTGCTGCGAGAAAGTGCCTTCAAGGCCGCGTTTCCCACCGCACAGATGCCGTTTGACCCGGCGGCCTTCGCCGTCACCGTCCTGACCCCAGACCGGGCCGAGCTGACCCTGACCCGCACCCTGGCCCCCGGCTGGACGCGCGGCCAGCGCCTGCAGGCGGTCTGGGCGCAGACGACCGGGCACCTGGCCGCCCTGACCTGCCAGCCTCTTCACCCTCTTTTTCAGGACCCTGTGTCTCAGGAGTTGCCATGAGTCTGCCCTTTCCCCTGCCCGCCCCTCACCGCCCTGCCGGGTCGCTGGCTCCGTTTGTCTGGTATTCACCCACCACCTCGTTAGAAGCCCAGGACCTCTGGAACCTGGCATGTCCGGCGGGGCTGCCTCTGGGCGACCAGGGCCGCTTTCTGCTGCGGGCCGCCGGGCAAAGCGGCGCGCGCGGGGCGGCGCTGGTGGGCGCCATTCCCTTTGACCCGCTGGAGGCCGCGACCTTACGGATGGCGCCGCAGCCGCGCTGGGGCCTGCCCCGGCCCCCGGCCCCCCTGACCCCGGCCCCCCTGGCCGCCGTGCGCGGCCTGACCTCGGTGCCCAGCGGTGCTGACTACGAGGCGCTGGTGGCGCGGGCGGTCGCCGCCCTGCAGACGGGCCTGCTGGACAAGGTGGTGCTGGGCCGGGTGCTGCACCTGGACCTGGCCGGGCCGCTGGCGCTGGCGCCGCTGGTCGCGCAGCTGGCCGGGCAGAACCCGGCGGGCTACACCTTTGCGCTGGAACTGGCGCCTGACCGGCATCTGCTGGGGGCCAGCCCCGAACTGCTGGTGAGCAAACGCGGCCCCACGCTGCGGCTGCGGCCGATGGCCGGCACACGCCCGCGCCTGGCCGACCCGGACGCCGACGCGGCCCAGGCCGCCAACTTGCAGGCGTCGGGCAAGGACCTGGCCGAGCACGCGCTGATGGTGGACGCCATCCGCGCTACCCTGGCGCCGCTGTGCCGCCGCCTGGAGGTGCCGGCGGCGCCGCAGGTCATCTCGGCGGGCACCCTCTGGCACCTGGCCACACCCATCGTGGCGGAGCTGGAAGACCCGGCCTGCACGGTGCTGGACGTGGTCGAGCGGCTGCACCCTACCCCGGCTGTGTGCGGGGTGCCGCAGGGGGCCGCACACGACTTTATCGGGACCCACGAGCCGGGGAACCGGGGGCTCTTTGCCGGCGCGGTGGGCTGGTGCGACGCCCAGGGCGACGGCGAGTGGGCCGTGACCATCCGCTGCGCCGAGGTGACGCCGCAGCAGGTGCGGCTGTTTGCTGGGGCGGGCGTGGTGGCGGCCTCGGACCCGGCGAGCGAGCGGGCCGAGACCGCGGCCAAATTCCGCACCATGCTGGGCGCCCTGGGCGTGCAGTCGGGCGAAGAGCTGGGGGCGCTGTGACGGCGGCCCCGGACTTCACCCCCTGGCCCGCCGAGGTTGCCCAGCTGTACCGCGACCTGGGCTACTGGCAGGGCGAGCCGTTTGGCGCCTGGCTGCGGGGTTTGGCGGCGCAGTACGGCCGCCGCACGGCCCTGGTCTACGGGGAACAGGAGGTGTCCTACCGCGACCTGGACGCCCGCGCCGACCAGCAGGCGGCCCATTTTGCCGCGCAGGGGCTGGGGCAGGGCGACCGCGTGGTGGTGCAGCTGCCCAATACGCCCGAGTTCTTTGACGTGCTGTTTGGCCTGACCCGGCTGGGGGCGCAGCCCATTCTGGCGCTGCCGGCCCACCGCCAGAGCGAGATTGGCTATTTCTGCACCCACGCCGAGGCCGCCGCCTACATCGTTGCAGACCGCCACGCGGGCTTTGATTACCGCCCGCTGGCGCGCGCCGTTCAGGCCCAGGCTCCCAGTTTGCGGCAGGTCTTCGTGCTGGGCGAGCCGGACGAATTTGTGCCCCTGACGCCGCCGGACGACCTGGCACCGTTCTCTGCACCGGCGGTGTCGGCGTCGGACCTGGCCCTTTTTCAGCTGTCGGGCGGCAGCACCGGCACCCCCAAACTGATTGGGCGCACGCACGACGATTACCTGTACAGCGTGCGGGCCAGCGCCGAGATCTGCGGCCTGTCCCCCGAGACGGTTTACCTGGCCGCGCTGCCACTGGCACACAACTTCCCGCTGTCCTCGCCGGGCACGCTGGGGGTGCTGCACGCGGGCGGCCAGGTGGTCATCGCGCCGCAGCCCACGCCGGACGTGGCCTTTGACCTGATTCGGCGGCGCGGCGTCACCATGACGGCCCTGGTGCCGGCCCTGCTGCTGGTGTGGCTGCAAGCGGCGCGGCGGGACCGCTCGGCCCTGGGCTCGCTGGCGCGGGTGCAGGTGGGCGGCGCGCCCCTGAGTCCCGACGTGGCCCGTCAGGTGCCGGAGGTGCTGGGGGCCGAGGTGCAGCAGGTCTTCGGCATGGCCGAGGGGCTGGTTAATTACGTGCGCCCCGGCGCTGACCCTGACGCGGCCTATACCACGCAGGGCCGACCCATCAGTCCCCACGACGAGGTGCGGGTGGTGGACGACCAGGACAGAGACCTGCCCGACGGCACGCCAGGACACCTGCTGACGCGCGGGCCCTACACCATTCGCGGGTACTTCCGCGCGCCCGACCACAACGCGCGGGCCTTTACCCCGGACGGGTTTTACCGCACGGGCGACATCGTGACCCGCTGGCCCGACGGCGCCCTGACCGTCAGCGGCCGCCACAAGGATCAGGTGAACCGGGGCGGCGAGAAGATTGCCGCCGAGGAGATCGAATACGCCCTGCTGGGTCACCCGCAGGTGCAGAACGCCGCGCTGGTGGGCGTGCCCGACCCGCTGCTGGGCGAGCGCAGCTGCGCCTTTGTGCAGCCGGACGGCCCGGTGACGCCGGGGCTGACCCTGACCCTCAAACGGCACCTGCACAGCCTCGGCCTGGCCACCTACAAGATTCCTGACCGCATCGAATTCCTGCCCGAGTTGCCCCGCACGGCCTTCGGCAAGATTGACAAACCCGCCCTGCGCGCACTGGCCCAGGCCCGGCTGGTCTGAGACGGATGCTGTCTGTAACGCCAACAACTCGGCAAAGCGCCGAGGTGCGAACGCCACGCCCGTCAGCCCATTTGTGTTCCTTCTGTGCTGCGCCGCTCTGTGAGGCCCTCCGGCCGGATTTCACCGTTTTCGCAAACGATTCAATTGGCGCCGGTCTGAACTGACAGTGCTGGCCTCCGGTTCGCCTTTTCCTCCTCTCCCCAGTTCTCAAGGAGCCCCATGATTCCCCGCCTTGCTGCTTACCCCATGCCCGACCCCGCCACCTTTCCCACCAGCTCCGTGAGCTGGACCCCCCAGGCCGGGCGCAGCGTGCTGCTCGTTCACGACCTCCAGTCCTACTTCCTGAACTTCTATGACGTGACCCAGCCGCCGGTGCCGGTCCTGCTGGCGCACGTGCAGGCGCTTCTGGACCGCTGCCGGGCGCTGGGCATTCCAGTGGTATACACCGCGCAGCCCGGCGACCAGAACCCCGCTGACCGCGCCCTCCTGACCGATCTCTGGGGGACAGGCCTGAAAGATGACCCCGCCCAGACCCAGGTGGACCCGGCGGTGGCGCCGCAACCGGGCGACACGGTGCTGGCGAAGTGGCGCTACAGCGCTTTCAAGCGCACCCCGCTGCAGGACCTGATGGCCGACTGGGGCCGCGACCAGCTGCTGATCTGCGGCATCTACGCCAACATCGGCTGCCTGATGACGGCCGCCGAAGCCTTTATGCTCGACATCCAGCCGTTTCTGGTGGGAGACGCGCTGGCCGACTTCAGTGAGGCCGAACACCGCCAGGCGCTGGCCTACGGCGCGGCGCGCTGCGCGCAGGTCACCAGCACGGCGCAGGTGCTGGGTGCCCTGACGGCGGTCGTCCAACCCGCCGCCCAGACCGATCACTGGACCCCAGCCGCCGTGCGCGCCGCTGTGGCCGCGCAGCTGGAAGTCACGCCGGATGAGTTGCACGAGGACGACGACCTGCTGCTGTTGGGCCTGGATTCCATCCGCCTGATGATGCTGGTGGAGGGCTGGCAGGCGGCGGGCGGACAGATTGCCTACGCCGATGTGGCCGCCGAGCCCACTCTGCGCGCCATCACAGAGCGCCTGTGCGCGCCCGAGCTGGTATGAGCGCGCCCGCTGCAGAGGTCCTGGGCCTGACCCAGGCGCAGCGGGGGCAGTGGGAGGAGCAGCAGGCCGACCCCGGCAGCGTGCTGTCCAACACCGCCGAGGCGCTGGAATTTCATGGGCCGCTGGACCTGGCCCGGTTTGAGGCGGCCGTGCGCCGTACGCTGGCCGAGGTGCCGGCCCTGCATGCCCGCTTTGAAATGCAGGGACAGGAGGTATGCCAGGTGCTCGGCGAGGTGCCTCCCCGTCCCTTGCCTGTGCTTGATCTGCGGGATCAACCGGACGCCGAAGAGAGGGCCAGGCAGGAAGCCGGGCAGCTGCTGGACACCCCTTTTGACCTGGGGGCCGGCGAGCTGTACCGCCACGCCCTTCTCCGGCTGGGGCCGGACCACGCACGCTGGGTGCTGGTGACGCACCACATCGCCCTGGACGGCTACGGGCTGTCGCTGTGCCTGCAGCGGGTGGCCGCCCAGTACCGCGCGAACGGCGCGGCCCTGCCTGCCGCCTTTGACCCGCTGGCCCCCGTGGTGGCCGAGGACGCCGCCTACCAGGCGTCTGCTGCCAGGGACGCCGACGGCGCGGCCCTGCAGGCCCTGTACGCCGATATTCCACACGAACCCGCGCCGCTGCTGGAGCTGGGGCTGCGCCGGGGCCACCGCACGGAACAGACCCTGCCGCCCGCCCTGGTGCGCGCCCTGGGCACCCAGGCCCGCGCGCTGGGAACGGCCTGGCCGACCCTGCTGTTCGCCCTGAGCGCCGCGTTCTGGCACCGGCACACCGGCGAAACGCGCCCCGTGCTGGCCCTCCCCGTCATGGGCCGCCTGGGCAGTGTATCGGCGCGGGTGCCGTGCATGGTCATGAATCTGGCGCCGCTGCGCCTGGACCTGAGCCCGCACCTGAGCCTGGCCGCGCTGACCCGGCAGGCCCACGCCGCCCTGAGCGCCCTGCGGCCCCACGGCCGCTACCGCTACGAGCACCTCTGGGCCGACCTGAACGGCCACCGCCTGTTTGGCCCCGAGGTCAACGTGATTCCCTTTCAGGCGCCGCTGGATTTTGGGCCGGACCTGAAGGTCGAGGTGCGCAACCTCGCCTCGGGCCCAGTAGAAGACCTGGCGCTGGGCTTTACCGGCTGGGGGGACCACCTCCACCTGCATCTGGACGGCCACCCGGCGCTATACACCCCTGAAGAGGTCGCCCGGCTGGGGCAGGAGTTCGTGGCCGCGCTGGAACGGGGCGTGCAGCATCCCGAGACCCCGGTGGGCGAGTTATGGCCGCCCGAGCTGGTGGGCGCATGACCGCCACACAGTTTGACCTGCCGGGCCGCGTGGCCCTGGTCACGGGCGCGGCCCAGGGCATCGGCGCGGCGGTGGCGCAGGCGCTGGCGGCCCAGGGGGTCACCGTGATGGCCACTGACCTCCAGCCGGTCGCGCCGGGGGCCGACTTACACCCGGCCGTGCTGGACGTGACCGATCCGGCCGCCGTGGAGCGGGTGGTGGCCGCCACCGAGGAGAACCTGGGGCCGATTGACTATCTAGTCAACGTGGCGGGCATCCTCCGCCTGGGGCCACTGACCGTCCTGAGCACCGAAGACTGGACCCAGACGCTGGCCGTGAACACCACCGGGCCCTTCCTCCTGGCGCGGGCGGTAGGCGCGCGGATGCAGGCGCGGCGGCGCGGGGCCATCGTGACGGTCGGGTCCAACGCCGCGCACCTCGCCCGCACGGGCATGGGCGCCTACGCAGCCTCCAAGGCCGCCACCACCCACCTGATGCGCTGCCTGGGCCTGGAACTGGCGCCCTACGGCGTGCGCTGCAACGTGGTTTCGCCGGGCTCTACCGACACCGCTATGCAGCGGCAACTGTGGACCGACGACACCGGACCCGCGCGGGTCATTGCGGGCGACCCGGCCTCATTCCGGCCCGGTATTCCGCTGGGGCGCCTGGCCCAACCCGAGGACATCGCGCAGACTGTGCTGTTCCTGCTGTCAGAGGGCGCGCGGCACGTCACCATGGGCCACCTGACCGTGGATGGGGGGGCGACCCTTGGCCACTAACCGATTCACGCCGGTCGTGACGCCCCAGGCGCTGCACGACCTGGTGCCGCAAACCCCGCAGGCCGCCCGAACGGTGAAGGCGGCGCGCGGGCGCATTCAGGCCATCCTGCGCGGGCAGGACGACCGCCTCCTGATGCTGGTGGGGCCCTGCAGCATTCACAGCGAAGCCGAGGCCCTGCTGTACGCCCAGCGCCTGGCCGAGACGCGGCGGCGCTGGGGAGGCGAACTGGAACTGGTCATGCGGGTCTACGTGGAAAAACCGCGCACGACCCTGGGCTGGCGCGGCTTTCTGCTGGACCCTGAGTTGGACGGCCGCCTTGACCTGAATGCGGGGCTGCGGCGCACCCGCACCTTGATGCGCGCGGTTAATGAATTGGGCGTGCCGGTGGCCACCGAGGTGCTGGATCCCAACACGCCCCCGTACCTGGCCGACCAGCTGGCCTGGGCCTGTATCGGCGCGCGCACGGTCGAAAGCCAGATTCACCGCATGGTGGCGAGCGGGCTGCCGTGCCCGGTGGGCTTCAAGAACGGCACGAGCGGCTCGGTGAAGGTGGCGGCCGACGCGGTCGTGACGGCCCAGGCCGAACATGCCTGGTGGACGGCCAGCCCGGACGGCGCCCCTGGCCTGCACCTGACCCCTGGCAACCCGGACGGCCATGTGGTGCTGCGGGGCGGCTGGGACGGTCCCAATGCCGACCCCGCGTCGGTGCGGCGGGCCGCCGCGCAGCTGAGCGCCGCCCGCCTGAACCCGGCGCTGGTGGTGGACTGCTCGCACGCCAACAGCGGCTCAGACCACACCCGGCAGGGCGCGGTGGCCCGGAGCGTGCTGGCGCACCTGGCTCCTGGCGGCCCCATGCGCGGCCTGATGCTGGAAAGCCAGCTACATGGCGGGCGTCAGCCCTTTCCAGCCTCCGGTCAGGCCCCGCTGTTCGGGGTCAGTGTGACCGACGCCTGCCTGAGCTGGGATGACACCCAGGACGTGCTGGCCGAAGCCGCTGCCACGGTGCGGGCGCTGCGCTGCGCCCCTGAGTTTGACTGGCGGGAACCGGTGGCCTGACCGGACACGGCTGTTGCCGATAACGATAGGCAAAGGCCCGCTCTTTTCCGCAGATTTACACGTTCGCCCCAGAGCTCCTGAGAAAAGGGTTCAGAACCTCTGAGGTTTTGCTGTGGCAACAGGCTTTTGGGTTTGCTGGCACGCACCAGTGGGCTTACCTTGCCCACGGCCTCAAGGACACCGACACGCTTTGCCCATGAAGCGCGCTATTCCACGTAGCCTCATCTCACCCAGAGGCAATGCTCTGGGAGGAAATTGGGGCCTCCGCACAACCCCGAGAGACTGGCTGTAGGTAGCTCTGTTCGTGGATATTGCCTTTCTTGCAAGTTCTGCTCAAGAAGGTAGACGAGACCGCTTTATCGCGTGTACACCATCAGGACAGCACCTTCTCAACTTGAGAGCCCTGGGCTTCAAGGCACTCTGCCCACACCCCACCCCAGCTCTGACACCTTTGTCACCCTGACTTTCCTTCCACCTCTTTCAAGGGCATTAATGGACGCTCAGGAGCTGCCGCTCCAGTCGGCTGGTCCACATCGGCGCCTCGCTGAGTTCCTTCTGGGCGCGGGTGCTGGCCTCTAGCAGGGCGCGCTGCGCGGCCAAGCGGCCCTCAAGGTGCAAGGTGGCCACCACCAGATACTCCACCAGCGCCTCGTCGCAGGGCGCAATGTCCAGCAGGCGGCGGCTCAGGCCTGCACATTTGCTGTACTCCCCTTTCTGACTCCACTGCTGCATCAGCTGCAGCCCTGCCCGGATGACCGACCATTCCAAAGCCTCACGCTCCTCGTCGGCCCACGCCGCTGTAGCTTCCGGCAGGAAAGGCCCCGTGTAAGCGAAGATGGCACCGACCACTTCATCTTCACTTAATGTGCTGAGCCGGTGCTGAAGCTGGGCGGCGTCCATATTGAATTCCGGTCCCCGGCATGTCACCGAGTACAGACCGCTGGTACGGGTCAGGTCAATGGACAGCCAGGGCACGTGCTGGGTCAGTTCGTGCCGCAACTGATGAAAATAGTTGGCGGCGCGGCGTGGGTCGTCATCGGACCATAGGGTGGCCAGCACCTGTTCGCGGGTGGCCGGGCCACGCAGCAGCAGGTAAGCCAGCACCTCGGGGGTGCGCCGCAGGCCCACACGCACTTCCTGGCCGTCCAGCAGCAAGGCGCCTCGGCCCAGGGTCTGCAGGGTCAGGCGCAGAGGCTCTCTGGGGTGCGCCAGGCGCCGGTCCCGTAGCAGGGTCTGGGCGGCCGGGTCGTCGGGGTGGGCCAGCAAAAAGTCCGTGACCTGCGGCAACAGGCGCAGTTCGGGCAGCAGGGGCGCGCCGCTGCCCAGTGCCGCGCGGGTGTCGAGCACTCGTGTCAGGGCCTGCCTCGCCTGCGGCGGGTTGGCCAGGTGGGCCGCGCACAGATGCAGGTCACACCACGCCGTTTCGCGCCGCAGCCCCAGCGCCTCAAACCGTTCACGCGCGCCCAGGAGGGTGACGGCGCCCTCTGGCTGCCCCTGGGCCACCTGCCACGCGCCGCGCCGCAGGCCCACCAGTGCACTCTGCCAGGCATTGCTGCTCAGGGCGTCGGCGCGCAGCAGGGCCGTGTGCGCCTCGGCCCACTGGCCCTGAAGGGTCAGCACCGAAGCCTGGCCCAGCGCCGCCAGGGCTTCGGTACTGCTTTCACCTGTGGCGCGGGCGCGGCTAAAGGCCTGTGCAAAGGCCCCTAAGGCCACTTCCCAGTGCCCCTGAGCACGGGCCAGCAACCCCTGAAGGTAGGCGTGGTACGCCGCCGACACCGGTTCGCTCTGGAGCAGCGCCGCCGCTTCGGCCAGGTCCTGCCCAGCCGCTTCAAACCGTGCGGCGTACAGCGCCACCTGCGCGCGGGTGTGCAGCGCGTGAACCCGTTTGCCTCCCTGGGCCGTGCCCAGGGCCAGATTGAGGTAGTGCAGCGCCGCAGCCTCACGCCCCAGCAGCGCCGACACGTAGCCCAGCAGCTGCGCGGTGGACTGGCGCAGGGTCTCTCCGTCGGGGCCGGCGGTCAGCAGGTCGCTCCAGGCGGCTTCCAGTTCGGCCAGAGCCAGGAGGGGACGGCCATCCATCAGGTGCAGCGAGGCGTGTTCCCGGTGGGCGTAGCTCCGGTCCACGGGACTCAAGCGGTCCAGCGGGAGGCTCAGCAGCAGTTGCCGGGCCGCCTCGGGTTCGCCCAGATAGCGCAGCACCAGCGCCAGTTCCAGGCTGGCGGCCTCGCAGCCCCTGGCACGGGCGCGCAGCAGCAGGTCGCGCGCAGGCCACAGCTGTCCCAGGGCGAACAGGCAGTAGCCGCCCCAGCGGTCATCGGTGGCGGTGGGCTCCGGCAGCGCCGCGTGCACCTTCAGGCCGTCCTGATACTGACCAGCCAGCACCGCCTGAAAAATTGGATGGGGCATGGCGCCAGGATACCGGGGCTTCAGGGCGGTCCTGAGGGAGATACAGCAAGACATAACCCCACTCTCAGCAACAGCCAGAACAGCCTCAGCGGCGGCTCAGCGCTGCCTTTCTAGGCTCCCGGCACGCTCTAAGGAGGGCGCGCCCATGCCTCGATTCCGTCACCTGCTGCTCCTGCTGACCCTGCTGTTGTTCGCCGCCCCCGCTGCTGCTGAGGGCGGCACGGTCGGCGGTGGCGGCTGGTCCCCCACCGCGGCAGCCCAGCCGCCCAGCCGTTAATCGGACCTAGCGCTTGCTTGATGCTGCGGCGCCAAGGTGGCCCAGACAAGGGAAAACGCCGCTGCGGGTTCAGACCCACTCCAGCGAACCTGTGCTGCCGCTCAATGAGCATTATTTAAGAAAATTAAAGCCCATCCTTCGCACAGTCCAAACACACGCAAAAGCCATCAAAAGAAGAAGTTAAAGAATCACGTCCTGAAAAGTCTTTTTTAGGAATTCTCTGCTTGCCCTTGCTTGTACGCCTCAGTTGATGATCTTCATTTTCCGGTTGCCAAGAAGCCTGTGTGAGGACCTGGACCATAACGAAACGAAGCCCACACGCCCTCCCTTCCACTCTTCCCTTTCTCCCCAGAGGTGTTCATTCGTGTCCATGTCCCGCTTGTCTGTCCGTCTTCTTTGCACCGTGGTTGGTCTGAGCCTCCTGTCCTCGGCCCTGGCCGTGGGCACACCCGTCAACACCTCAATCAGCAACACCGCTACCCTGAACTACCGCGACGCGCTGAATGCGCCCCGCACCCAGACCTCCAACCCTGTGACCGTCACGGTGCGGCAGGTGTACGCCCTGAGCCTGACGCCAGACGCCGCCGAAAACGCCATCCCGCTGTCCCGGCAGTTTTCGGCCCAGGCCGGCGCTTCGCGGCTGATTGGCTACGAACTGGTCAACGCCGGAAACGGCCCGGACACCTTTACCCTGGGGGTCACGCAGTCGGCCACCGACGGCTTTGACGTAACCACCCGCCTGCTGCCTGACGCCAACTGCGACGGCACAGTGGACAGCGCCGTTCCTCTGGGGGCCGCGCAGACTCTGGCGGCCGACGAGCGGCTGTGCGTGTACGTGGAGGCGACGGTGCCCGCCGGCGCCCCGACTGGCGCCGCCGCGCGCCTGACCCTTACGGCCGCCTCGCAGGGCAACCCCGCCGTGACCGACACTGAGAACTATGCCCAGGTCACGGTGAGCGCCGCCGGACAGCTGGACATCACCAAGACCGTTTCTCCCACGGGCAGCGCCCTGCCCGGTGCGCCCCTGACCTATACGGTGAGTGGGAGCGTGCCGGCGGGCAACCCGGTCGGGGCAGTCAGCGGCGTGGTCACCGTGGACGGCGTGCCCCGCAGTGGCGTGCTGGTGCGTGACGTGCTGACCACCCTGGAATTCGGCGCCGTCACCGCCGCCAGCGCCAGCAGCGGCGCGGCCACCGCGCTGTACTCCACCGATGGCGGCGCCACCTGGACCGCAGCCGTGCCGGCCAGCGGCGTGAATGCTGTAGCGCTGCTGGTCGAGGGGACTGGGGCCTTTTTGCCCGCCGGCAGCACCCTGACCCTGAGCTTTACCGCCAGCATCCCAGCGGGCACCCTGGCCGGCACGGTGGTGCGCAACAGCGCGGCCGCCACCCTGGACGGCAACGACGACGGTGACGGCACCGACCCCGGCGAAACGCCCGTGACCCCCGACACCACCACCACCGTGGGCACGGTGGTGGGCGCGGCGGTGGGGCCCGCCGCCTTTCCACAGGGCGGCGCCAGTGGCAGCTACACCCTGCGCGGCACTGCGATTGACCGCAGCGGGGACACCCAGACCACCACGACGCCAGTGACTGCTGGGGGCAACGTGACCTTCCGGCAAACCGTGCTGAACACCGGCAACGACAGCAATGACTTCACCCTGGCTGTGGCGGGCGCCCCGAGCGGCTGGACCTGCACCGTGCAGAGCATCAGCAGCAGTGACACGCTGGGCACGCTGCCCAACCCCGTGACCCTGAGCGCTGGCCAGAGCCTGGATTTCGCGGTGGACTGCGCCCTGCCTTACGGCGCGGCAGGCACGACGAATGTGGTCCTGACCGTGTCGGCCACCCCCGCTGGCGGCAGTGCCGACACCACCACCAGCACGGTCGCGCAGGTCAGTGCAGCGGGCGCGCCCCTGCTGGGCAACGGCGACCTGAACCCGGCCACCGCGCCCAGTCAGGCAGGCGTGACGGTGGCCGTGAATCCCGGCGTGACCGCCAGTTTCCCACTGGAACTTCAGAACAACGGCCCCGTGGCCGAAACCTACACCCTGAGCAGCACCCTGACCGGCACGCAGCTTTACGCCGACACGAACTGTGACGGCGCCCCGGACGGCGCGGCCATTCCCGTAACGCCCAGCGTGGCCCCCGGCGCGACCCTGTGCCTGGTGGCGCAGCAGCCTGTGGCGGCGGGCACGGCGGCAGGCGAAACCCCCGTGACCTTTACCGCCACCTCCACCGTCACGCCCAGCCGCACCACGAGTGTGACCGACACCCTGCGTGTCAACGCGGTGGTCAGCGGCACCTTTGGGCCAGACGGCGCGCAGAGCACCATTCCGGGCGGCAGCGTGACCTACAGCCACACCCTGACCAACACCAGCAACGGCGCCGCCGACTTCACCGTGCTGCCTTTCACCTCGGCCCAGGGATTCGTGTACAGCTACGCGACCAGCAGCGGCGGACCCTTCGCTTCTACCCTCAGCGGCACGCTGGCCCCCGGTGCGAGCACGCCCCTCTTTGTGCGGGTCAGCGTGCCTGCAGGCACCGCCGGGACCCCGGCCGAGGCAGCAGCCATCAGCGTGACCCTGGAGGCGCAGGCTGCGCCGCAGCCGTCGGCCACCCTGCAAGTCACCGACACCACCACGGTGCAAAATGTGCTGGCCAGCGTGGTCAAGAGCGTGCGCCTGTGCGCCGACGTGAGCTGCACGGTCACCAGCGCTATTACGGGCGGCCAGGTCAGCCCCGGCGACGTCCTGCAGTACACGCTGACGGTTCAGAACAGCGGCAGCAGCCCCCTAAACGGCGCCGTACTGATTGATACCGTGCCGGCCAACACCACCTTCCGCGCGCTGGGCGGCAACAATACCGCGCTGCTGTACAGCGTGGATGGCGGCGGCAGCTGGACGGCCACGCCTCCGGGCGCCCTGCCCACCGGCGATTTTCAGGCCGGCCTGGACACCAACGGCGACAATGTCGTGGACACCGCCGACATCCTGGCCCCCGGCACGAGCTTTGAAGTCACCTTCACCGTGCAGGTCAACTGAGGCCGGTGGCCCTGTGCTGAGCCTGCTCAACCGCCGTCTGAGCGCCGCTTTACGTTCTGCTGTGACGCCCTCCTCTTCTTTGGGTCCCTGCTCTTTAGGGGGTCTAGGTGGGGTGGGGGCACCCAGGAGGCGAGCGCGGTCTGCCTTCTCGTTGGCCATCAGCCTGTGCTTTCTGGCCCTGACCGCTGCCGGGGCGCAGGCCCAGACCACGCCTGCCCCGGCCCAGGTCACGAACACCGCGCAGTTGCGCGCAGGGCCACTCAGTATTCCGTCCAACACCGTGGACCTGACCCTGCGGGCGCCCTGCGTGCCGCAGGTTACGGTGCTGGGCGGCACAGAGGGTACGCCGCTCTCTGCGCCCGGCCTGCTGACTTTGCCCTACCGCGTTGCTCAGCTGGGGGACGCAGAGGGCCGGGTCGCGCTCGAAGCCCGCGTGCAGGGCGCGGCCCCGGAGGACGTGCAGGTGCGCGTGCAAGACAGCGCCGCCCCCAACGCCCAGCCGGTGGACGCCCTGAGTCTGGCGCCGGGTCAGTCGCGTGACGTGGTGGTGGCGGTTCTGATTTCCCGGCCTCTGCGCGCCGAGCTGACGGTGGCTCTGACCGCCACCTGCGGGAGTGGCCGCGCCGTTTCGGCCAGCCGGCAGGTGCTGATCACGCCCGCAGCGGCCCTGCTGCTGACGCACACGGCCCGCCCTACCGGGCTGGCGGTCGGGGACAGGGCGACCGGCACCCTGAGCCTGCCCAACCCGACCACTGAACCGCTGACCCCCAGTTTTACCGTGACGCTGCCTGTTGGCCTGGACTATGTGCCGGGCAGTGCGCGCCAGGGGGATACGCCTGTCGAGGCCACCATCTCGGCGGAGGGCCGCCGCCTGACCCTGCCCGCCCGGCCGGCTGCGGCGGGTGTGACCACGACCCTGACCTATGCCGTGCGCGCCACCCCGGCGGCCCTGGCCACCCCCCGCCTCACCCTGCTGGCCCAGGCCACCGCCACCATTGACGGCGCCGTGCAGGAAAGCGGCGTGGTGCCTGCCCAGGTGGCCATTCTGGCCGGCGCCTTTGACCGTCAGGCCACCCTGATCGGCACGGTTTACACCGACCTGAATGGCAATGGCCGCCGCGAGGACGGCGAGCCCGCAGTGGTGGGCGCGCGGGTGCTGCTGAGTAACGGACTCCAGACCTTGACCGACCGCCAGGGCGAGTACACCTTCCGGCAGCTGGCGTCGGGCCCCTGGCAGGTGCGCGTGGAGCAGCCAGGCGGCGAGACTGCGCGCCGCTTGGTGGACGTGCAGGGCCTCAGCCGCGCTGACTTCGCGCTGGCGCCCACCAGCACGGCAGACATCACCGCCGCCCAGCCGGCCACGCCGGACGAGGCCACGGGCCTGATTCGGCAGCCACTGGACGGACAGGTGTTGTCCGGCCGGGACCGGGTCAACATCGCCGTGCAGTTCCCAGTCGGCGAGCCCCTGACCCTACGCGTGAACGGCCAGCTGGTGCCCGAGACCCTGGTGGGTGAAGCGGGCGAGGCCGGCGGCCAGCAGCGCCTGGTGTACGTGGGCGTGCCGCTGCGCCCCGGCGCGAACGTGCTGGAAGCCCAGAGTGGCGACCGCACCGAGCGGGTGCAGGTGCAAGTGGCCGGCGCCGCCCAGCGCCTGACCCTGAACCTGGTCCCGGGCACCCAGGCCGATGGTCAGTCGCCTGTACAAGTAGACCTGCGCGCCGTAGACGAGGCCGGCCAGCCCAGCGGCAGCGGCACCGTCACCCTGAGCAGCAGCCTGGAGTTCCTTGATCCCGACGCCGACCCGCGCACCAGCGGCTATCAGGTCGCGCTGCGTGGCGGCCAGGCCCTGGTGCGGCTGGCCCCCCTGACGGCGGCCACTGAAATCCGCTTAGACGCCCTGTACGGCGACCTGCGCGGTCAGGCTGCCCTGTATGTTCCGGCGGCGCAGCGCCAGGTGACCGCCTTCCAGGTGAGTGCCGGCCTGGCCTACAGCGCAGGCACGGGCCTGAGACCTACGTTCCAGGCGCGCGGGTACGCCGAGCAGCCGCTGCTGGGCGGCGAGGTCCAGGCCGCGCTGGACACGGCTGGTTTGCCAGGTCCGAGCGACCCGGCAGCGGCGCCGCGCCGCTTTCCCGTTACCGGATCAGGCACCGAGGCGAGCGCGGCCCTGAGCAGCGATCTGGGCTTTGCCTTCCGCTATGAACGAGCTGACCTGAGCCTGGGGTACTACCATGCCCCGCTGGCCCTGGACCCGCTGGCTGGCCTGCCCCGCATCAGCGCCCTGCGCGGCGAATACCGCAGCGGCGCCTGGCGGGTGCGCGCCTTTGCGGCCCGCGTCCCCCTCAGCCAGACCCGCGAGACCTTTGTGCCCGATGGGGGGCGGCAGTACCGCCTGAGCGGCGCGGCGCAACCTGGCAGCGAAGTGGTACGGGTGGAACGCGGCGGTCAGGACGTGACGCTGCACCCCGGCCTTGACTACGTGCTGGACCCCGAAACGGGCACCCTCACCCTGGCCCAGGGCCTGAATAGGTACGGCCCGGAGTTCGCCCTCCAGACGTTGGTGGTGGCATATCAGCCAGCCGGCGCAGCTGCCGCTCAGGCCCTGGCCTACGGCGTGGGTGTCGGGTATGCCCAGGGCCCGTGGCAACTGGACGCGGCGGCGGCAGTGCAGGCCGGCACCCCCATCTTCGGTGTACGCGCGGCTTACCGCAGTGACGCCCTGACACTGAGCGCCGCCTATGCCCGCGACCTTCTGCACCCCCAGGGCCGCGCGACTCTGGACGGTCAGTACCGTGCGGGCCCGGTCAGCGCGAGCGTTTCGCTGAGCCACGATCCCAGCCGCCCCGAACCCCTGGCGGGCAGCGCCGAGGCCGCGTATCAGTCTGGGCCCTTCGGCGTGCGCCTGGCCCACCGGCTGCTGGGCGGCGCGAGGCGCACCACCCTGAATGCCGAGCGGGCCGTCACGCCCACCCTGACTCTGGGCGCGGGGTTGGAAGTGGCCTGGCCCACCGAGGCGGCCCCGCACCCTGGCCTGAGCGGCGTGGTGCTGGCGCGCTACGCCCGCTCGGGCATCAGTGCAGAGGTCAGCCACGCCTCTCCCCTACTGGGCACCGGCAGCCCTCAGACCCGCCTGAATGTCAGCGCGGCGCTGGGGCCGGCCACCACCCTGCGGGCCCGCGTGGTGCAGGACTGGGCGGCGGGTAGCGCCCCCAGCGGCGAACTGGGCATTGAGCAGACCCTAGGCAGCACCAATCTGGACGTGACCTATCAGCTGCCCACCGCCGCTGGTCAGGCCTCCCGCGCGCGGCTGGGCCTGCACACCCCCATCGTGCTGAGTGACCGCTTAAGCGCCGACCTCAGCGGTTCGGTCACGCGCGACCTGGGCAGCGGCGCCGTGACTGTTGGGGGCACCTTCGGCGTGCGGTACGTGACCGATACGCTGGTGGCCACCGCCTCGCTGGACGGCACCTCGGCGCAGGGGGGCCGCGTGACGCTGCGCGGCGGCGTGACCGGGAGCCTGGGCGACCACACCCTGGGCGCCGACGCGCGGGTGCAGCTGCGCCCCGACCTGCGCGCCGAATTTACTGTCAGCCACGCCTGGCGGACCTCTCGCCTGGCCCTGATGCAGTACCACCGCCTCAGCCAGCCGGTCAGCGGGAATGCGGTGCCGGTTCTGGAAGGCGAGGTGGCAGCTTACTTGACGCTGCCCGAATTCCGTGCCCTGGAACTGAGCCCCAGCCTGGCCTACCGGGTGCCGCTGGGGGGAACCCCCACGGTGCAGGGCGGCCTGAGCCTGGGCCTGCCGCTGACCGGGCACCTGGGGCTGGGCGCCAGTGCCTACCTGATCGGGCAGCCGGGCGCCGGGGTCTCGGGCGCGTACGGGGCCGACGTGCGCTACCTGTTGCGTGACGGTCTGCGCGTGGTCGCCGGCTATACCTGGGGCGCGGGCGCTGCTCAGGGCCTGACCCCCAGCGCCCGGCCCGGCGCGTTCATCCGCTTTGACCTGTTCGGAGGCCAGTAATGCGAGCCCGTCTTCTTTCCTTCATCACTCTTGTGGCGCTGCTCGTGACGCTGGGCCGCGCGCAGGCGGGGCCGTGCGCAGGCGCCGCCTGCGTGGTGGCAGGGCCCCGCCTGCTGAGCGTGGATTCGGGACGCAGTGCGGTGCTCAATCCCCTGCTGCAGGGACTGCTGGGCGGCGGGTCCGTGACCCTGACGGCCGCCGACTGGACGGCGGTAGCCCAGACCGACGTTCGCCTGAGCGCCTTTCTGAATCTACTTCAGGCGCAGGTGGGCGCGGGGACCGTGCAGGACGCCCTGAACGCCGACATCAGCGTGGCGACCCTGCTGGAAGTGGCCGCGCAGGCCGCTGAAACCGACGGCGCGGTGGCTGCCGCCAGTGCCCTGCGCGCGCTGGCCCTGGGGGTGCCGGGCCTGACCGGGACCCTGCGGCTGGGCGAACTGCTGCAACTGGATTTTCCGCCGGGCGCCTTCGTGGACTCGCGGCTGAACCTGCTCAACCTCGTGCTGGGCGGCGCACAGCTGTTCAACACCCGCAATGCAGTCACGACGGGCAGCACCCCTATCACCCTCAGCGGCGTCAGTGTCAACCTCAGCGGGCTGGGGCTGGGTGTGGGCACCGTAACGCCCACCATTCAAGCCTTCGTCCAAGTCATTGAGCCGCCGGTCTACCGCTGCGGGCCGCAGGGCGCGACCTTTCACGCCGCCAGCATCCGCGTGAAGCTGGACGTGAATTTCAACGGTCTGACCGTGAATCTGCTGAGTCCCTCGGGGGTGGACACCGGCCTAGACCTGACGCTGACCAATCTGAACCTGTATCTGGAAGTGGCGCGGGCCAGCGGCGCGATTGGCCTGGTGGACGCGGTCTCGGATGCCGTGACTCTGGACGTGACGCCGGGGGTGGCCCGCCTGGCGCTGGGTACCATTCCGGACAGCACCTTTTTTAACCGCAGCGTGCCCAATCCGTTTACCAGCTTGACCCCGGTGCGGGTGGCCACCACGCAGGTGTCGGTGGCGGGGCTGGGCCTGCTGAATCTTGATGTGAACGCGCGCGGCCTGACCGACGGCACCCCAGGGGCCCAGGCCGTAACCTTCGGCGGTCCCTACCCGCAGACCCGCACCGTGCAAAGCGGCTTTGTGGGCGTCACCAACCTGGTCACGAGTCTGGTGGACACCCTGAGCGTGGGCGTGAGGGTCAGCGCGGGACAAACCGTGCCGCCCGCCCTGCAGGGCACAGTGGACGCCACCATCGGCAACCTGCTGGCGCCCGCCACCAGCACCCTCAAACTGGTGCTGCGCCCGACGCTGCTGGCGGTGCTGACCGCGCTGGGTGACCGCGTGTTAGACCTGCTGGGCACCGGCATTGGGCAGGCCGTGGTGACCGTGACCGGCGTGAACACCATTTGCACCCTGACGGGCCGGGTGTACAGCGACCTGCAACCCGACGGCGTGGCGGACGCCGGCGAGACCTGGCCCGGACCCACCGTGCGCGTGAACGCCGTTTTGGGCGGCGCCGTGGTGGCCAGCGCCCCTGTGCCGGCTGGTCCCGGCACCTATACCCTGGCGGTGCCCGAGGGCAGTGTCGTGGCGCTGGTCACCACCTCTGCTGCAGGCATCACCCCAGCAGCACCGGCGGGCTTCGTGTTCGTGAACCCGCCGGGCGGTCAGTTCCCCCTGACGGTGGCCGCCACGACGACCAGTCTTCCTGATCTCGACTTTGGCCTGTTTGCGGGGGACCGCCTGAGCGGCACCCTCTTCCGGGACGATGGCCGGGGCGGCGCCCTCCCCTATGACGCCCTGGCGCAGGGCAGCGAGGCTGGGCTGGCTGGCCTGACGGTCAGCGTGACGGGCAGCGGCGGCACCCGCAGCACCGTGACTGCGGCCAGCGGCGCCTTCACCCTGTATGTGCCGGGCAGTTGGACGGGCCTGAGCTTAACCCCACCCGCGCCCCAGCCTGGCCTGGAGGCCGTCACCGGCGTGCGGGTGGACGGCGCCATCACGCTGGCCACCAATCCCCAGGGCACCGGCCTGCGCCCCGCACCGCTGCCGGACCCGGCGGGGCAAGTGCGGGCGGTGAGCCTGGGCCTGACCGGCCGCCCGACCCTGACCCCGGACGGCGCCGGGCAGACCGAGGCGCCCGCAACCCTGACCTATGCCCACACCTTTCGCCCCGGCACGGTGGGCACCCTGACCTTCAGCCTGGGGGCGGGCGGCACGGCGCTGACCGCTGACCGCAACTGCGACGGCACCCTGGACGCAGCGGAGCGGCTCGCCGGGACCTCTGCCCTGGTGGTCGGCGACAGCTGGCCGCGCGACTCTGACGGCCGCCTCAGCGCCTGCGCGCTGGAGGTATCGGTGGCTGTGCCAGCAGGCACCCCACCGGGCACGGTCCTGACCACCCCGGTCGGCCTGAGTCTGACCTGGCAGGACCGCCCTGTCACCGACGCGGCGGGCGCCACCGACACCACCACGGTTATTCCAGGGGCCACCGTGGGCAAAACGGTGGAAAACCTGACCCGTAGCACGCCCGCTGGCCTGAGCACCGATGCCCAGCCCGGCGACCGCCTGCGCTACTGCTTGACCGTGACGAACGGCAGCCCCGATCCCCTCAGCACCTTGACCCTCAGTGACACCCTGGCAGGCGCGGCCCTGTATGCGCCGGGCAGCCTGACCCTGAGCGGCGCCCCACTGACGGACGCCGCCGACGCCGACGCGGGTGAGGTGGCTGGCCGCACCGTGACCTACCGCATTGCCGGCCTGGCACCGCAGGCCAGCGTGGTCGCGTGCCTGGACGTGACGGTGCCGTAGGGGAGCGAATGAAAGCGGGCGGTCCATCATCAGGCCGCCCGCTTTCATTGCCATCTCTACCCCAGCATCACTCGTTCTCCGCCAATCCAGACCCCGGCCACATCGCCAGCGGTGCCGGTCGCAAAAGCCGCCGCCAGAGCACGTTCAGGGCTCGGGGCGTGGCGCAGGGCCGCGTCCAGCGGCGTGCCGGGCGGGGGGGCCAGGTGCACCGCGTCAAATGCTTTGCCGGGCTCGAACGAGCCTACCTGCCCCTCTAGCCCCAGGGCCTGCGCCCCGGCCAGCGTGGCGAGGTACAGCAAGTGGGCGGGCGACAGCGCCACGCCCGCCTCGCCCATCAGGTTTTGCATGAAGTGAGCCTGGAGGCCTTCTTTGAGCAGCGAAAAGCCGGTGCCGCCGCCCACGTCGCTGCCCAGCGAAACCCGCACGCCCGCCGCCAGATGCCGCTGCAGCGGAAAAAAGCCGCTGCCCAGCGCCGAATTGCTGCACGGGCAGTGCGCCGCCGTGCAGCCGCTGGCCGCCATGACGCCCAGTTCCCGGTCCGAGGGGTGGACGTTGTGGGCCAGCACCGCTCGGTCACTGACCAGCCCGGCGCGCTCATAGGTGTCGAGGTAGTCGCGCGCCCCTGGAAACAGACTGCGCACCACCTCCACCTCACGCACGTTTTCGTTGATGTGGCTGGTGAACCGCACGTCCGGAAACTCGGTCATCAGGGCGGCGCAGGCGGCCAGAATACCCTCTGAGGCCGACAGGGAAAAGCGGGGCGTGACGGCATACAGTGCGCGGCCCACCCCGTGCCAGCGCTCAATCAGGGCCTTGCCCTCGGCGTAAGCGCGTTCAGGGGTGGTGTGCAGTTCATCCCGCAGTAGCCGGTCGCTGACGACCTGGCCCGCCACGGCCCGCAGGCCCACGCGGGCGACTTCCTCGAAAAAGACGTGGACAGCGGACGCGAAGTGCGAGCCAAACACCAGCGCCGTGGTCGTGCCGGCGCCCACCAGGCCGCGCAGAAAGTCCTGGGCCACGCCGCGCGCGTAGACGTCGTCGGCCAGGCGGGCCTCCTCGGGCAGGGCCTCGTGGTCCAGCCAGGCCAGCAGCGGCAGCCCCAGGCCACCGATCACGCGCACCTGCGGATAGTGGACGTGGGTATCCACGAAGCCAGGCAGCAGCAGCCCGCCGCGCAGGTCGGTCACTGGCACGTCGGGATAGGCAGTCCGCACGGCCGTAAAATCGCCCGCCTCCTGAATCACACCGCCGCCGTCCACCAGCAACCCACCGTCCTCCTGGGCGTGCAAGGCGTCGGGGGTGACAAAAGGGCTGGCGGGCGTGTGCAGGAAGGTGGCGCGGTACAGAACAGAGGTGGTCATAACATCCTTTCAAGAGTTGGGGCCGAGAAGAGCAGGGGCGTCAGGGCAGCCGCCACGCTCAGGGCGATGACGGCGGGGTGTTTGCGGTGAGGGCCGGTTCTCAGGGCGGGATCGCCAATCGGAGTGGTGACACGAGCGAGGGCTTCTGGAGGGTGCCCCAGTTCGGTCAGCTGCGCCTGAAAGCGCGCCCACTTGGCGGCCGAGCCGATCAGACCCACCGACCCCCAGGTCGGGCGGCGCAGCGCCGCGTCCAGCAGGGCGGCGTCCTCGGCGTGGTCGTGGGTGAGGATCAGCAGGTGGGTGGCGGGCGGCAGCGTCTCCAGGACCGTTTCGGGAATGGGAGCGTGGTGGACGTGAAGGGCCGCGCAGGCGTCAGTCAGCGGGGTCAGGCGTTCGGGGGCCAGCTGCGCGGCGCGGGAGTCAATCAGGTGCAGCGCGACGGGTAAGCGGGCCAGCACGCGGGCGAGTTCCAGCCCCACATGGCCGAGGCCAAACACCGCCACCGCAGGCCGCGCCGTTCTGAAGGGTTCGAGGAGCAGGGTCACCTCGCCGCCGCAGCACTGCCGGCCATGTTCGTTGGGGGCGCGGTCGGTCAGACGCAGGGTCAGCAGTTCGGGACCAATAGCGCCCGCCGTCAGTAGGGCCCGTGCCCGCGCGACGGCGGTGGCTTCCAGATTGCCGCCCCCCACGGTGTCCCAGGTCTGGGCTGCGCCCACCAGCATCTTGGCCCCGGCCTCGCGCGGCGTATGGCCCCGCGCAGCGGCCACCGTCACCAGCACGCCGGCTTCGCCGCGCTCATGCAGGGCGTTCAGGGCTTCTCGCCAGTTCATAGGAGAAGCCTCTGGGACGCGGCCGACGCCCTCACCCCCGCGCCGTCCACTCCAGGGGGACCAGCTGCAGGGGCACCAGCGGGGCCTCGGCGTCCCACTCCAGCAGGGTCAGCTCGTCAGGGTCCAGCTCATCGGTGCTCAGCAGCGCTTCTTCCTCGGCGGGCAGATCGGTGTGCAGCAGGGCCAGGTCGGCGGGGGTGAGTGCGGTTGGGTGGGTCATGGTTGAGCTTCCTCCAGGGTGATCTGGCGGGCGCGGTCCAGCGCCCAGTACACGGCTTCGGGGGTGGCGGGGCTGGCGAGCAGGGTGGGGTGATGCGGGGAACCGAACGCGGCGCAGGCAGCCCGCAGCGCTTCCCGGACCGAAATGGCCAGCATCAGCGGCGGCTCGCCCACCGCTTTCGAGCCGTACACCACGCCGGCTTCGGTGGCGCGCTCCAGCAGGGCCACATGGAACACTTCGGGCAATTCACTGAAGCTGGGCAGCTTGTAGGTGCTGGCCGAATTGGTCAGCAGGCGGCCCCGGCCAGGCCCATGCGACTCGTCCCAGCGCAGGTCTTCCAGGGTCAGCCAACCTACGCCTTGCAGGTAGCCGCCCTCAACCTGCCCCACATCAATCAGGGGCGAAAGGCTGTCACCCACGTCATGCAGCAGGTCGGCGCGGCGCACCCGGTAGGCGCCGGTAAAGCCGTCCACCTCGACCTCCGAGACCGACGCGCCGTAGGAGAAGTATTTGAACGGCTCGCCCTGCATGGCGGCGCGGTCCCAGTGCAGGCCCGGCGTGCGGTAAAACCCGGCGGCCCACAGCGGGGTGCGGCGGTGGTAGGCGTCGTGCACCAGCTGCGCAAAGGTCATGCCCCGCTCTGGGTGGCCCAGCGGAAACACCTGCCCCGCCTCAAAGCGCACGTCGTCCGGGTGAACGCCCAGCGTCCCCGCCGCCACCTCGGCCAGCCGCGCGCGAATCTGGTCACAAGCGTCCTTGACGGCCCCGCCGTTCAGGTCAGCCCCGGAACTGGCGGCGGTGGCGCTGGTGTTGGGCACCTTGTCGGTGCGGGTGGGGGCCAGCCGCACGCTGGACAGGGGCACCCCCAGCGCCGTGGCCGCCACCTGCAGCATTTTGGTGTGTAGGCCCTGACCCATCTCGGTGCCGCCGTGGTTCACCAGCACGCTGCCGTCCTTGTAGACGTGGACCAGCGCCCCCGCCTGGTTGTAGGCGGTGAAGTTGAACGAAATGCCAAACTTGACCGGCGTGACCGCCAGGCCGCGCTTGGTGTGCGGGTGGGCGGCATTGAAGGCGGCGACCTCAGCGCGGCGGGCGTGGAAGTCGCTCCTGTGCAGCAGCTGCGCCCACAGATCGGGCAGGCGCTCGGCGTGGCGCACCGGCTGGCCGTAAGGGGTACTCTCGCCCGGCTGGTAAAAGTTGCGCGCCCGTAATTCCTGAGGGTCCAGACCCAGCAGCGGCGCCACCCGGCCCAACAGGTCTTCTGTGACTAGCATGCCCTGGGGACCGCCAAAGCCCCGGAAAGCCGTCTGGGACGTCTTGTTCGTCTGGGCAATTCGCCCGTGCGCCTCCACATGCGGGATGTAGTAAGCGTTGTCCAGGTGGCACAGCGCCCGCGCCATCACAGGTTCCGAGAGGTCGAGACTCCAGCCGCCGTCACTGGTCAGGGTGACTTGCAGGGCAGTAAAACGCCCATCCGTGTCAAACCCAGCGGTCCAGCGCGCGTGGAAGGGATGACGCTTGCCCGTCAGCGTGAGGTCCTGGGTGCGGTTCAGGCGCAGGCGAACGGGGCGGCCCGTCAGCGTGGCCCCCAGCGCCGCAATGGCCGCGTACCCGTGCGGCTGCATTTCCTTGCCCCCAAAGCCGCCGCCCATGCGCAGGCACTGCACGGTCACCGCGTGCGCGGGCAGCCCCAAGACATGCGCGGTGATGTCCTGCGTTTCGCTGGGATGCTGGGTGCTCGCCTGAATGAAGACCTGTCCCGACTCGTCAATGTGCGCCAGGGCCGCGTTCGTTTCGAGGTAGAAGTGTTCCTGCCCGCCCATCTCGAACTCGCCCTCAAAGACGTGCGCTGCCTGGGCAAAACCCACCGTCACGTCGCCCCGGCGCAGGGTGGACTGGGCGCCCTGAAAGGCTCCAGCAGCGATGGCCTCCGCCAGCGTGATGATCGCCGGCAGCGGTTCGTAGGTCACGGCCACGGCGGCGGCGCCCAGACGAGCAGCTTCCTCGGACTCGGCCAGCACCCAGCATACGGCGTGGCCGTGGTACATGACGGTGTCGGGAAACAGCGGTTCGTCCCCCTTGACCCCCGCGTCGTTCACGCCGGGCACGTCGGCGGCTGTCAGGACGCGCACCACGCCGGGCACCGCCAGGGCCGGCGCCGGGTCCAGGCTCAGCACGCGGGCGTGCGCGTGCGGCGCCTGCACCGGCCAGGCGTGCAGCAGGTTTTGCCAGCGGACTCCCAGGTCGTCGGTGTACAGCGCGTGGCCGGTCACGTGCCCCGCCGCGCTTTCGTGGGGCATGGAGGTGCCGACTGGGCCAGATGGGAACTGGTCAGCGGTCATGGGCGGCCTCCTGACTTTCAAAGAAGAACTTCAGGAGGCTCTGCTCCAGCATCGCTGCCCGGTAAGCGGCGCTGGCGCGGTGGTCGCTCAGCGGCGTACCCGCACCGCCCAAGGTCCGGGCGGCCCGGCGCACCGTCTCTTCGGTCCAGGGCTGGCCTTCCAGAGCCGCTTCCGTTTCATAGGCCCGCAACGGGGTCGCCGCCACGCCGCCCAGGCCGATGCGGGCGCGAGTTATCACGCCGGCCTCGACCTTCAGGGCGTAGCTCACCGCCACGCTGGAAATATCGTCAAAGCGGCGCTTGGCCACCTTGTGAAAGGCCACCAGCGGCGACAGGGGCAGCGGAATCCGCACCACCGTAATCAGTTCGCCAGGCTGACGCCGGGTCTGGCGGTAGCCGGTGAAAAAGTCGGCCAGCGGCACCTCCCGTCCTCCTTCCGGCCCGGCCAGCTGCACGCTCGCCTCCAGCGCCAGCAGCGCGGGTGGGCTGTCCCCAATAGGCGAGGCGGTGCCCAGGTTGCCGCCCAGCGTGGCCGAATTGCGAATTAAGCGCGAGGCAAACTGCGGAAACCACTGCGCCAGCAGCGGCACCCGGTCGCCCAGCCGCCGCTCCAGGTCACTGAGGGTCAATCCCGCGCCCAGCAGGAGAGAGTCGGACCCAACCTCGAACACCCGCAACTCGGGCAGGGCGTCCACGGCCACCGTCACCGGAGGACGGGCGTGGCGCAGGTTGACCTCCACGCCCAGGTCAGTACCGCCGGCCAGAATGGTGGCCCCAGGGTGGGCCGCCAGCAGGGCCAGGGCGCCCGGCAGATTGACTGGACGGAAGAACGCCCCCTCGGGCGCCTGCAAGGCAGTGGCTTGCGGCGCCGGCGCGGGCTGAAGGCGCCGCAGCCCCAGCGGGTCGTTCTGGGCGGACGGCCCCAGCGCATACGCCGCGTCGGCAATGGGGCGGTACCCCGTGCAGCGGCACAGGTTCCCGCTCAGAGCGTGCAGATCGAAGCCGTTGGCGGCGCCGTGGTCGCCGGGGGTCCGGTCTGGCCGGTAATACTCGGCCGCCATGCTGCACACGAAGCCGGGCGTGCAGTACCCGCACTGCGATCCGCCGCGCACTGCCAGTTCGTACTGGGCCGGGTGCAAGTTGCCGGGCGTCCCCAGGCCTTCGGCGGTGACAACCTCTCCGCCGTCCAGCGCAGGCAGCAGGGCCAGGCAGGCATTCACACTCTCCCAGCGGGTGCCGTCCTGTTCCGCACGTGCCACCAGCACCGCGCAGGCGCCGCATTCACCCTCGGCGCAGCCTTCTTTACAGCCTGTCAGGCCGCGCGACCGCAGGGCTGACAGCAGCGTGGTGTGCGGGCCAGCGGGCAACTGGGTCGCCGCGCCATTGATGGTCAGTCGGATGGTCATGTTCCTCCTTTCGCGCGTGAAAAACGCTGTCCCAGCACACCGGCCCACAGGAGGAGCCGTGTGCATGGTTCACGCCGAGAAGAGGTTCGGGGCGGGCCGCCGGTTATCCATGCAGAACGACGGCCTGGTTGTTCTTTGGCCCAGGATAGGGCAAAGTCGCATCGGGGACCAGGGGGCCGTCTGGGCAGGTCGAGGCGACCCTGCCCAGTTACTCTGGCCCCGGCCCGACCTCCTCGCCGCCCTTGACAACCTGCTGAACGTGCGCCCGCGCGCCGACCACGGTCAGCTTCTGGCTGCCGCCCACATGGGCGTCAATCTGCGCTTCCTCATCAATGATGGCGTGCCGGACCTTAACTCCGGCGCGCACCGTCACGTCGCGCAGTAGCACGCTGTCCTCGACAACCGCACCGGCCTCCACCGTGACGCCAGGGGCCAGCACCGAGCGCTTCACCGTCCCCCCAATCCGGCAGCCATACGACACCAGGCTGCCTGAGACCCGCGCGCCGTCGTCAATCCGGGCCGGCATCCGGGGAATGCTAGAGCTGAGGATGGGCCATTCGGGGTTATCCAGCGTCACCGAGTGGCCCTGCAACACGTCCTGATGGGCCTGCCAGTAGGCTTCAGGCAGCCCCACATCCAGCCAGTAGCCGCCTAGATCGGCCGCGTAAGCCTCGCCGCGCTCCACGAACGCGGGCAAGAGTTCGTGGCCAAAGTCGCCCAGATGGTCGCCAGCCTTCTCGTGCAGTTCTTCAAGCAGCGCCAGCAATTTGGGGCCGTCATACACGAAGATCTCGGTGGTCACGGTCTGACCGTTCGGCTGCTCCGGCTTGTAGGCAAAATCGGTCACGCGCCCAGCCCCGTCCACCGTGACCACGCCGAAGCGCGAAGCGTCCTCGCCCTCGGGCAGCGAGGTGGTGACCAGCGTCACCCCGGCGCCCCGCTCCAGATGACTCTGAATCACCGGGCGGTAATCCAGCGTGTAGACGTGATCCGCCGACAACACCAGCAGCACGTCAGGCGCGTACTGCCGAATCAGGCGGCGGTGCAGGTACAGGGCGTCGGCGTTGCCGTGGGCAAACCGGCCTTCCTCGCCGGCGTCACTGAAGGGCGGCAGGACCTGAAGGCCGCCGTGAGTGCGGTCTAAGTCCCAGGGGCGCCCGTTACTCAGGTGATCGTTGAGGGTGTGCAGTTCGTACTCCTCAACTACCCACACGTCACTCAGCCCGCTGTGGACACAGTTGCTCAGGGCAAAATCAATCAGGCGGTAAGTGCCGGCAAAGGTGAGGGCCGGCTTGGCCCGCCCCTGCGTCAGCACGCCCAGGCGCTCGCCCTTGCCACCGGCCAGAATGATGGCCAGCACCTTCTGGCCCTGGACGCGGGTGCCGCGTGCACTGGGGCCACTACTCAGACTGCGGGAGGACGCCATATGGCGGTCAGTGTTGGTGGCTGGGCGCGGAATGGGGTGTGCAGGATGTGAGAGGCTGTTTACCTCGGCCTATCTCTAACCATAGACGGCCGCTTTAAACCGGGCGCCGCAGCCCCGCGATCAGCACCTGGATCAGGCGGCGGGGGCGGTAGTTCGGGTCGGTTTCGGCGCCGATACAGAGGTTGCCAATGCCGCGCATCAGTTCGTATGCTTCCAGTTCAGGCTGGACTTCCCCGGCCCTCTCGGCTGCTTGTAATAGGCTGGCGCAAACGGGCAACAAGCGGTCTAGAAAATACTGGTGCAGGGGCACAAACCCTGGGTCGCTGGACTGAAGCACCGTCGCCAGGCCGTGCTTGGTCGTCAAGAAATCGGCAAAGAGCAGCAGCCAGCGCTCCAGGGCGGCCAGCGGGCTGGGCTGACTGGCCAGCAGGTCTGCCCCAGCCTGCACACACGCCTCAACCTGGTGCCGGTACACCGCGATCACCAGTTCGGCCCGCGTGGGAAAGTGGCGGTAGACCGTGCCAGTGCCCACGCCCGCCCGCGCCGCGATGTCCCGCACCGGCACGTTGACGCCCGAGGTCACGAACAGCTCGGCGGCCGCGTCCAGCAGCGTCTGCTCGTTGCGCCGGGCGTCCACCCGTTTCAGCTCTGTCGTTTGGTCCTGGGTCACAGCGCGCTCCTGGCGTCTCAGGCTAGCTCACGCCGCCCCTGCTCTGGCCTGATCGGTCCTCGGCTCCACTCTGTTGACATACGGAACATTGTTCCATATCGTTCCGGAACGGCGTTCCGATTCTTCGATTCGCTCCCATTTGCTGGTCAGAGGCAGTCGTCTCTGGCCGTTCCCCGCCTTCTGTCTCCAAGGAGCTGTCTTATGTCACCAAGTCCCCTCCCCTTTCCCGAATCGCTGCTGGGCTCGCCTGCGCCGGTCGTCTCGGTCCGCCCTCTTGTCTTGGACGCCCCAGGTCGCGGCGACGCCCTTCAGGTACGGGTCACCGCGCCGACCACGGGTGACGACCTCCCCGTCCTGCTCTTTGCGCACGGCTTTGGCAAATCCATGGACGCCTACGCGCCGCTGACCGAGTTCTGGGCGGCACACGGCTTTGTGGTGGTTCAGCCGACCTTTCTGGATTCCCGAACTCTGAATGTCACGCCGGATGACCCCCGTTCCCCGGAGATCTGGCGCATTCGGGCACAGGATTTACGCGCGGTGCTCGACCAGTTGGGCCGCATTGAAGCCGCTGTGCCGGGCCTGCGGGGACGACTGAACCAGAACCGCATAGTGGCCGTGGGGCATTCCTGGGGCGGCCAATCGGTCAGCTTGCTGCTGGGCGCGCGGGTGCGTGGACCGGATGGCCAGCCGGGCGAGAGCCTGGCCGACCCACGCGTTCAGGCGGGCATTCTGCTGGCCACACCCGGCGAGGGCGGCGCCAGTCTGACCCCATTTGCCGCCCAGCACTTTCCCTTCATGAATCCTGACTTTGCCCAGCTGACCGTGCCCAACCTGGTGGTGGCCGGCGACCGCGACCAATCGCTGCTCAGCACCCGTGGCCCGGAATGGTTTGCCGAACCCTACTTCCTGAGCCCCAGCAGCACTGACCTGCTCATCCTGTTTGGCGCCGAGCATTCTCTGGGCGGGATCTCCGGGTATGGCGTCACCGAAACCACCGACGAGCACCCCGAGCGGGTGGCCCTGCTTCAGCGCTTGACCTGGGCTTATCTGCGCAGCGCCCTGGACCCTGCCGACTCCAGCTGGGCCCAGGCACGGGCCGCCCTGAACGACAACCCCAACGGCCTGGGCCGCATCGAGAGCAAGCCGCCTGGCCACCCAAGAGGGTAAGGGCGTCCAGGCGCCGCTGCCCCTTTCAGTCACCTAATTCGTTCGCTCCAGAGGAGCTAAGTTATATCCTCAACCCTTCTAGATTCCGCTGCTGGACAGCCTTTGCGTCTGCCCTCAGCGCCAGCGACAGTTCGGTGTCCAAGTAGTCGAGGGCTCGCGGGACAGATTCACGCTCACGCTGACCTCTGGCGGCACTTCCACCACCCCAGAATCGCCCAGGGTGCGGGAGTACCCAGGTTCGGCAATGACGTGTGCCTGCACGCGCAGGTCGTCGTAAGCCCACCACTCATCGGCACCTTGCCCAGCTTTCCGCACTGTTTCCCAGACCCGCGCGCCCGCCACCTGACGCTGGGCCGCTGGCAGGCCAAAGCAGCCGCTGCCCAAGCTGCGGGCCACGCGGCCCAGCTGACTGCCTAGAGCTGGTAACTCGCCCTGATACCCCTCCGAACGGGTGCCGTAATACATAGAGGCTGAAGTCACCTGACCGTCTGGTCCCCCCAGCACCAGCGTCCAGTCGTCTTCTAAAGACAGCCTCGCTTCCTGGTTCTCTTCGTCTATGCTCACCGAGAGAACCTTGAGGCCGTCCAGCAGAGTGGGCGTGCGGCTGACCAGCACGGGATTCGCCAGCAACAGGGTCAGTACCAAAGGCAGCATGACCCAGTGTAGCGGGGCTAGGGCAAATTGTTAACTTGCAGACACTTCAAAACTTGTCGGTGTGAATGGATCCTAGCGCGTCGTATTCCCGCTGCCATAGAGAAAAAGCTGTTAGGTGGAGATAGACGCTCGCCTTCCTCAAGGCTGCGCCTCTGCCCAACTCCCGGTAGACCTCTGATGAGCAGGGCCCGATCAGCTGTGCCGCAACGGGCACAATTGATCAGACGACCGACTGATTTCACCACATAGGGGTCGCTTTTCGGCTTTTCGGTGGGCCAAAATTTCTATATGGACCAAACAGGTGGCGTGGTCATGGTGACAGGTGGCAGCCGAGGGATTGGGGCAGCGACCTGTCTGTTGGCGGCGCGCGAAGGGTACGCCGTAGGGGTGAATTACCAGCGCGACGGCTCGGCGGCAGCAGCGGTCGTATCTCGAATTACAGCGCGGGGAGGGCAGGCCATCGCGCTCCAGGGTGATGTCCGCGTCGAGTTGGAAGTCCGGCAGATGTTCAGCACCCTGCAGGGAGCCTTCGGTCCACTGACTGCGCTCGTCAATAATGCAGGCATTCTGGAAAGGCAGGCTCGCGTTGAGGAGATGGACATGGAGCGGGTGCGGCGTGTATTCGAGACCAACGTCATGGGCTCTTTCCTCTGTGCCCGTGAAGCCATTCAGCGCATGTCAACCCGGCACGGCGGGGTGGGCGGCTCAATCGTCAACGTCTCCAGTCGGGCGGCCGTGCTGGGTTCGCCGGGTGAATATGTGGATTACGCCATGAGCAAAGGGGCAATCGACACCCTGACCGTCGGACTTGCAAAGGAGGTGGCAACTGAAGGGATTCGCGTGAATGCCGTGCGGCCCGGCATTATTGAGACCGAGATCCATGCGTCGGGTGGCGACCCAGAACGCGCGTCCCGCCTCGGCCCTGGTGTGCCGCTGGGGCGGGCAGGCACGGCGGAGGAGATCGCACAGGCGATCTTGTGGTTGCTGTCAGGCGCCTCTTCCTACGTGACAGGGCTCTGCCTTGATGTGGCTGGTGGACGCTGAGTTGCGGTTGATGGAGTAGTGCATCTCGCCAGTCTTGAATACGTTCTGGCAACTCAGCTTGAGCAGGACCAAAGGAGCGGGGATGGTCGTTCGGACGTGGAGGTAAGGTTTTGGCTGCGCGAAGAATATCCGTGCTCGGTATAGCCATTTGAACCGATCTGACGGCGTTCCGTGGGACTGCTTAACCAAGTTGTTGTAACGAGCAGTAGAGACCATCGGAAAGTGCTCCTCAAGGCGCAGTAAGGGGCGTTCTCGTTTCGCTGCACCATTGCTCCACGGCTGGTAGATATGGATGGCCTCCGGCAGGTCATGTTCGCCCAGCAGTCAGTGGAAGAACAACTGGGCAGACTCGGTGTCTCGGCGTTCCTGTAAAAAGACATCCAACATGGCGCTGTGTTCGTCAACGGCCCGCCAAAGCCAGCGTCTGGTCCTGCCTGCCTGCATGTGGGCACGCTAGATGCCACCGGAGTTCTCGGTGGCAGAGACCTGGCCGAACTGGTCACTTGTGATCCACTATGTGTGGATAAATTTGTGAATCACGCAGACCCGGCACTCCAGTAGCCGTTCTTTAACCAAGGGAAAGCGGTGATGCAGCCACACGTCAGAGCTGATAACGGCCAAGACGAAGTGGTCACCGCGATGCTCCTCACCACTGAACATCGTGCCCCTTACGCCAACCACTTGCCACAACCCACGCCTCAGTCCCGGTCCTCGCGGGCGTGGTCCAGGGCGTTGGCAATGGTGGTGGTGACGTGGCTGTCCAGAAGGCGGTAATACACCACCCGGCCTGCCCGGCGCGAGGCCACGACCCGCCCAGCGCGCAGCAGTCGCAGCTGGTGGCTGACAGCACTCTCGCTGAGTCCCACCACGGCGGCCAGGTCGCACACACACAGTTCGGCGGCGTGCAGGGCGCTCAGGATTTTCAGGCGGGTGGGGTCGGCCATCAGCTTCAGAAAAGCGCTGGCCCCTTCCACACAGCCCGCGTCGGGCAGGCTGGCGCGCGCCTGCGCCACCGCCTCGGGATGGATGCAGCTCACCTCACAGCGGTCATCGGCAGGCGGTGCAGATGTCATCCCAGGAGTGTACCCTGATCTTCCATTCAGATGAATATCTGAGCAGGTGCTCAGCTTTTAGAGTATGCTGATCCTATGGCTCCCTTGCCCACAGTGCCCGCTGCCGATACCTCTCTGTCCTACATGGTTGAGGGCATGGACTGCGCCAACTGTGTGCAAAAAGTAGAGCGGCTGATGGCGACCTTGCCCGGCGCTGCTGAGGTCAAAACCAGCTTTGCGCGGCAGACCCTGGATCTGCACCTGAACGAGACGCAGACCAGCCGCGCGGCGCTGGAAGGGCACTTGCGCTCACTGGGCTATCAGCCGACGCTGCTGCACAGCGCGGGGCCAGAGCAGGCGGTCCCACTTTCCCCAGCCCCTGTCCCCCGGCCCTGGTTTGCCACCGCGCAGGGCCGGCTGGTGCTCGCCAGCGGCGCGCTGCTGGCCGCCGCCTGGGCACTGAGTTTCGCGGCGCCCGCCTGGGAGACAGCCGGGTTTATCGCCGCCACGCTGCTGGGCACCTGGCCGCTGGCGCGCGCGGCGTGGGCCAGTGCGCGCCTGGGCGACCTCTTCAGCATCAATTTGCTGGTCACTCTGGCGGCCCTGGGTGCGGTGGCAATTGGCGAGGCGGCAGAGGGCGCCGTGGTCGTGTTCTTCTTTGCCATCGGTGAACTGCTGGAAGGCGTAGCAGCGGGCCGGGCACGCGAAGGCATCCGCGCGCTGGCGGCCCTGACGCCCCGCACCGCCCAGCTGGTAACTTCGGAGGGGGTGCGGGAGGTGCCTGCCGAAACGGTGCGCGTCGGCCAGATCGTGCAGGTGGTGCCGGGCGCCCGCATGCCAGTGGACGGAACAGTGCTCAGCGGCCTCAGCAGCGCCGATGAAAGCCAGGTGACTGGTGAGAGCATTCCTGTGCTCAAGGAAGCCGGCGCCGCCGTCTACGCAGGCAGCATCAACGGCGACGGGGTCCTGACTGTCCGCGCCGAGCGCGAGGCCCACGACAACACGCTGGCCCGCATCCTGCACCTGGTGGAAGAGGCCGAGGCCAGCCGCGCCCCCACCGCGCGCCTGATCGAGCGGTTCAGCCGGGTCTACACACCGGGCGTGGTGCTGGTGTCGGCGCTGGTGGCGGTGGTGCCGCCTCTGCTGGGCGCAGCTTGGTCCGAATGGCTGTACCGGGGCCTGAGCCTGCTGCTGATCGGCTGTCCCTGCGCGCTGGTCCTGAGCGTCCCAGCGGCGATTACCAGCGGCCTGAGTGCCGGCGCGCGCCGGGGCCTGCTGGTTAAGGGCGGCGCCGCGCTGGAAAAGCTGGGGACGGTCAAGACGGTGGCCTTCGACAAAACGGGAACCCTGACGGTGGGCACTCCTCAAGTGACGAGGCTGCGGACCTTGAGCGGCACGGACGACGAGACGTTGCGCCTGGCCGCTGCCATCGAGACCGGCAGTGCCCATCCGCTGGGCCGGGCCATCGTGGCCGAAGCGGCGCGGCGTGGGCTGCAGGTGCCGACGGCGCAGGACGCCCGTGCTCTGCCGGGCCGGGCGGTGAGCGCTGTGGTGGAGGGACGCGCCCTAAGTGTGGCGTCGCCGCGCCACGCGGCCGAGTTGGCTCCACTGGCCGCCGACCTCACCCGCGAAATTGAAGCGCTGGAAGGCCAGGGGCAAACCGTGGTGCTGCTGCTTGACGGGACGGCACCTCTGGCCCTGCTGGCTCTGCGCGACGAGCCTCGCCCCGATGCCCAGGCGGCGGTCTCGCGGCTGCGGGCGCTGGGGGTACAGCCCCTGATGCTGACGGGCGACAACGCCCGCACCGGGCAGGCCATCGCCTCCGGGCTGGGGCTGGCGGTGCAAGCGGGGCTGCTGCCTGAAGATAAGCTGCGCGCGGTGCAAACGCTGCGCGAGCAGGGCGGCGTGGCCTTCGTGGGCGACGGCATTAACGACGCTCCCGCGCTGGCTCAGGCCGACGTGGGCGTGGCGATGGGCGGGGGCACCGACGTCGCGCTCGACACCGCCGACGCGGCGCTGCTGCGCGGGCGCGTGTCGGGCGCGGCCGACCTGATCGAGCTGTCGCGCGCTGTGCTGGGCAATATCCGCGTCAATGTGGCGATTGCCCTGGGCCTGAAGGCGGCCTTCCTGGTCACGACGCTGCTGGGCATCACCAATCTATGGATGGCGGTGCTGGCTGACACCGGAGCCACGGCGCTGGTGACGGCGAATGCCCTGCGGCTGCTGCGGTGGGCGCCACGCGCCAGACGAGATCAGTGGTGAGGAATGACCACTACCTCGGTGATCTTGTTGGAAAGCTATCTCATCACTGTGAACTCCGTTTAGAGAGGGTTTGGGGGCGTCGGCCAGGCATTTCTTCCCCAACACAGAGTCGGTGAACACGGTCTAGCACTTCAGCAGACAAGAAACATTTCCACCAATGGTTAAGGCGTTACTCTGAGCCTGTCTTTCTGAACGCTCCGTGCAGGGTTGGTTATTTGCAAGAGGTTGCACCAGTTCTGGCAGTGCGGTGATTCTTAGAATGCGTTCTTGCGGACAGGTCAGACTTCAGGACCAGTTGTCTGACCTCTTACAAAGGCAGGAGGCCCGCCGCCAACTGCCGAACCTCTACCGGAAGGCCACCGGGCAGGCGGGCCAGCCCTGGAAAACCGCCACAAGCGAAACATTCCCGCAGATAAGACACAAAGGTCGTGTTGTGCCATTCGTATTCCACACGGGCATCTGCTGAGGCATTGGGGAGGTGGATGGCGTAGGGCGGACCACCACTCGTGTCGTCCTTGTGCCACTCGTCCGGCGCGAACTCTGCCGCCAGACAGGGGTCGAATGTGCAGCGCTCTTCGGGAGGAACAGAGCCGAATTCCTCCAGCCATTCCCGAACGAAATACAGCACGCTATGCACAGGGTCGACCACAACCGCGTCGGCTGGCACGGCGGTGTCTCCCCACGGCGCTTGCCCAACGAGGTGAACACTCCCCACGACCTCATACCAGGCCTGCAAGGACAGTGGGAGGGGACCAGCCAGGCGGTCAAGTCGCTTCAGTTGCAGCAAAGAAGTTTTGGACGGCGGGGAGTATGGGCGCGTTGGCGTGAACCCACCACCCGAGAAGGTGCCGAACCGGTAGCCCAGAGCTCTGAGCTGTGGAAGTAGCGTCTGGATATTCGCCCGCGCGCGCCGCATCGTTTCGCGTGCAACTGCCGCCGCTTCAGGCAGGATGGACGGGTGGCGAACCTCTGGCCCCATTTCGACCAGTTCCGCCCACACCTGTTCATATTCTCCTGCAAGGTAACGCTCCAGAAAGGTCGCCACGCGAGCAAGTATAGAAGCGCCCGCCAGATGCGTCTCCATCACATTGCCCCCACGACCAGCCTCTTCAGCGCTGTGTCAGGTTTGCCAGGTTGTGGCCTTCCCCTATCCTTCTCTTGGCGGGCCGGTACTGCCGCGCTCAATGAGACGGGCAGGCAACACCACATGTGGTGTGGTCAGCGGCTGGCCCAGCAGTTGCGCGGTCATCAGGCGGGCGGCGTGCTCAGCCATCGCTTCAACCGGTTGCTCGAGCACCGTGATCGGCGGGTCCACCAGCGCGGTCCAGGGATAGTTGTCGAAGGTCAGCAGGCTGAGATCGTGCGGCAAGCGCAATCCCCGTTCTTTAATGGCCCGGAAGGCCCCCGACGCCTGGGTGCCGGTCAGGGCAATCAGGGCCGTCGGCGGCTGGGGCAAGGCCAGCAGGTCGTGGGTCAGGGCGTAAGCGCTGTCTTCGGTCAGCAGGGTAACGCGCTGGTATTCGGGCGGTACGGCCAGCCCCAGGGCATTCATGATTTCGGGAAAGGCCCGGCTGCGTTCTTCTGGGTGGGTCGCGGGGTGGTAGGTGCCCAGCGCAGCAATGCGGCGGTGGCCCAGCGCGTGCAGGTGGTCCACCGCCAAACGCATAGCGTCCACATTGTCCAGCATGACGCTGGGGGCGTCGTGGTGGGGCGGGCGGTAGTCGTATTGGGTAATGGCCACACCCCGCGAACGCAGGCGCCCCAGGTACTCATGGCTGCCGCTGCCGTAGCCAGGGCGCAGCAAGATGCCGGCGACCCGCTGCCCATACAGGCGGCGCAACTCGGTCAGTTCGCGGGCCGCGCTGTACTCGTTCTCGCTGATAATCAGGCTATAGCCCGCCTCGCCCAGCACATGCCCGGCGGTGCGGGCAAACTGTCCGAAAAACGGCTCCAGGATAGACGCCACGATCAGCCCCACGGTGCGGCTCTGACCGCCGCGCAGGGCGCCGGCCCGCTGGTCGGGTTCATAGTGCAGTTGCTCAATGGCCCGCTGCACCCGCGCCAGCGTGTCGGGCGTCAGTTTGTCCGGCTCTTTGAGGGCGCGTTTGGCGGTGGTGGGAGAAACGCCGGCCAGCCGCGCGACGTCCTGAATGGTGGACACGCCACCAGTGTAGGTCAGGGGGCAGCACAACCCAAATGGTCTCGTGTCCATTTTCACAAAGTGCGGCCTACACGGTGGCTATAGACAAGCGCATCAAAGTATGTTTCACTAATGGCCACGAGACCATTCAACTCAAGCTCAGGTGGAGCGGCCACCTGAACCGCCCTGGCACGCCCGTGTGCTGTTGGGCGCCCGCGCCGCCCCGTCCCCTCTTGCTGGCCTGCGTCCTGTACGCGGCCCGCGCCCCACCCCGGAGGCTCCATGACCCGAGTGCTGCCCCTTCTGGCCCTGACCGCCGCGCTGCTCTCCAGCGCCCAGGCGGCGTCCACCATCACCATTGCCACGGTGAACAACCCCGACATGGTGACCATGCAGAAGCTGACGCCCGAGTTCAACAAGAAATACCCGGACATCACGGTGCGCTGGGTGGTCCTGCCCGAAAACGAACTGCGTCAGAAAATCACATTGGACGTGGCCAGTGGGGCGGGCTCCTTCGACCTGGCGACCGTCGGCGCCTACGAGGTGCCCATCTGGGCGAAAAACGGCTGGCTGGAGCCCCTGACCCCGCTGTTTACCAAGAACCCTACGATTGCCAGCGCCTACAAGCTGAATGACATTTTGCCTGGGGTGCGCAGCGCCCTGACGGTGGGCGGCAACCTGTATGCGGTGCCGTTTTACGCCGAATCCAGCATGACGTTCTACAACAAGGACCTGTTCAAGGCGGCCGGGCTGACCATGCCTACCAAGCCCACCTGGACGCAGATGCAGACCTTCGCCAGCAAGATTCATAACCCCGCCAAGGGCGTGTACGGCATCTGCCTGCGTGGCCTGCCTGGCTGGGGCGAGAACATGGCGCTGTTCACCACGATGGTCAACACGTTTGGCGGCCGCTGGTACGACCCCAACTGGCAAGCCCAGGTCAACAGCCCTGCCTGGAAAAACGCCATGACGTTCTATGTCAACCTGGTCAAGCGTTACGGACCCCCCGGCGCCACCAGCAACGGCTTTACCGAAAACCTGACCCTGATGAGTCAGGGCAAGTGCGGCATGTGGGTGGACGCCACCGTGGCCGCCGGCTTCCTGAGTGACCCCACCAGCAGCAAAATCACCAAGTCGGTGGGCTTCGCCTCAGCGCCGGTGGGCACCACAGCGCGCGGGAACAACTGGTACTGGAGCTGGAACCTGGCCATTCCCAAGAGCACCAAGCAGGAAGACGCCGCCTTCAAATTCCTGACCTGGGCCACTAGCCCCGAGTACATCGCCCTCGTGGCCAAGACCAAGGGCACCTGGGCCAGCGTGCCCCCCGGCACCCGCACCAGCACCTACAGCAACGCCAATTACAAGAAGGCGGCCGGCGCTTTCAGCAGCCTGGTGCTGAGCAGCATCAACAGCGCGGACGTGAACCGCGCCACCAAAGACCCGGTACCCTACACCGGCGTGCAGTACGTCGCCATTCCCGAGTTCCAGGCGCTGGGCACCCAGGTCGGGCAGTACCTGGCCGGCGCCCTGAGCGGTCAGTACACCATTGACCAGGCCCTGAAACTGGCGCAGGACGCCGCGCAGAAAACAGCGCGCGAGGGCGGTTACCAGAAGTAACGGCGCCAGCGGCCACCGAGCAGCACCCCCCCATGAAGAAGGCCCGGCGCCCCCACACCCGCCGCGCCTTCTTCGCCTTCCCCCAGCCGCGCTGCTTTGCCGCGCCGCCCCCTACCCCCCTCTCTGTCCCACCTGGAGGTGACGCCCATGACCACCGCCGCTCCGCTCACCACCGTCAGCACCGCGCACCCGGCGCCCCGGCGCGGCCTGCGCCTGACTCCGGCCGCGCTGATGTGGCCGGCTCTGCTGTATCTGATCCTGACCACGCAGGTGCCGTTTTTCATGACGGTGTATTACAGCTTTTTCCGGTACAACCTCGTAGACCCCGGCAACCGCCCCTTTATTGGCCTGGGCAACTACGTCAACCTGCTGACCAACCCGGAAAACTTCCGCATCGTCCTGAACACCCTGGTGCTGGCGCTGGGCACGCTGCTGCTGACCCTGCTGATTGGCGGCGGGATGGCGCTGCTGCTCAACCGCGCCTTTCCGGGCCGGGCCTTCCTGCGCACTGTCATGATCAGCTCGTTTCTGGTGATGCCGATTGTCACGGCCGTCATCTGGAAGAACATGCTGCTCAACCCGGTGTCGGGCTTTTTCTCGTGGGCGCTGCTGCAACTGGGCCTGCAACCCATTGATTTTCTGGCGCAGCACCCGATGGCCAGCGTGATGGCCATGATCACCTGGGAGTGGATGCCCTTTGCCATGCTGATTCTGCTGACCGGCCTGCAAAGCCTGCCCGACGACCAGCTGGAAGCCGCCAAGCTGGACGGCGCCACGCCCTGGCAGGAGTTTCAGCACATCGTGTTGCCGCACTGGTCGCAGGCCATTCAGGTGGTGGTGCTGATGGAAACCATTGCGCTGCTGCAGGTGTATGGCGAGATCTACGGCTCTACCTCGGGCGGGCCGGGCCTGGCCACCACCAACCTGCCGTACTTCATCTACCAGAAGGCCTTCGCCGAGTACAACATCGGCCTGGCCAGCGCCGCCGGGGTGCTGACGGTCGTGCTGACCAACATCCTGGCCATCTATCTGCTGCGCTTCATGAGCCGCAGCAAGTCCAGTCTGGGAGGCTGACATGACCACCTTCACTCCTGTTTCGGCCCCCAGACCTGCCAACCGGCACCGAATCCGCAACGCCCTGCTGACCCTGCTGACCTACCTGATCGCGCTGGCGTTCCTGTTTCCGCTGGTCTGGATGGTCCTGGCAGCGTTTAAGACCGAGGCGCAGGCGTTTGCCACGCCTCCCGTCTTTTTCTTTACGCCGACTCTGGAAAACTTTGAGCGGGCGCTGGGCGGCTACTTTCCGGCCCTGAGAAATAGCCTGGCCGCCGCCCTGGGGTCCACACTGCTGGCCTTTGTGCTGGGTCTGCCGGCGGCCTTTGCTCTGGCGGTTTACCCCACCCGGCGCGCTCAGGGCGTGCTGACGTGGATGCTGAGCACCAAGTTCATGCCCGCTGTGGGCGTGATCGTGCCGCTGTTCCTGATCTACCGCAACCTCGATCTGCTGGACACACTGCCGGGCCTGATTCTGATGTACACCACCATGAACCTGCCGCTGGTGGTGTGGATGATGCACAGCTACATGACCGAGATTCCGGCGGCCATCTACGAGGCGGCCAAGGTGGACGGGGCCTCTGTTGTCCACGAGTTCTTTACCATCGCCCTACCGCTGTCCATGCCCGGCATCTTCGCCACGGCGCTGCTGTGCCTGATCTTCGCCTGGAACGAGGTCTTTTTTGCCCTGAACTTGACGAGTTCCCAGGCGGCGCCGCTGAGCGTCTTCATCGGGGAATTTAAGACCAGCCAGGGCCTGTTCTGGGCGCAGCTGAGCGCCGCTGCCACCCTGACTGTACTGCCGGTGCTGATCTTCGGCTGGATTGCCCAGCGCCAGCTGGTACGCGGCCTGAGCTTCGGGGCCGTGAAGTAAGACACTGCCTATGACCCCAGCTCCCACTGCTCTGACGGCCTCGCTGGCCGACCTCGTGGCCCTGGCCCGCCGCCTGATCGTGCCCGGCGAGCGGCGGGTGCTGGGCATCACCGGGGCGCCCGGCGCGGGTAAATCATCCCTCTGCGCGGCACTGGCCGGGGCCCTGGGCGAGGACGCCGCCCTGGTGGGCATGGACGGCTTTCACCTGGCGAACGCCGAGTTAGAGCGGCTGGACCGCCGTGACCGCAAAGGCGCGCCCGACACCTTCGATACAGACGGTTACCTGGCCCTGCTGCGCCGCCTGCGCACCGAGCCGCAGCAGACGATCTACGCCCCAGTCTTCAGCCGTGAGCTGGAGGAGTCGCTGGGCAGCACCGTCCCTATTCCCGCCGGTACCCCACTCCTGCTGACCGAGGGCAATTATCTGCTGCTGGAGGCCGGGCGCTGGTCCGAGGTGCGGGCGCTGCTGGACGCCGCCTGGTTTGTCGAAGTGCCCGAAGCGGTGCGCCTGGACCGATTGGTGGCCCGCCATGAAGCCCACGGCAAGACACCGGCCCAGGCCCGCCAGTGGGCCGCCGAGGTGGACGGCCCCAACGCCGCCTTGATTGCTGCCACCCGGCCCCACGCCGATCTGGTCGTGACCTGGCAGGCCTGAGATTTCCGTTTCACACCTGTCCCCTACGGGGCTGGCCCAGCGGCTCAGGCTGTCTTCTGGCACCCTTTTCGACCCATCTGCTCACGCTTTCCCTCCACACCCAGGACCGCCCTGTCCGGAGTTCTCTATGGTCAATCTCAATCTCGCCGCACTTGCCGCTGCCGCGCCCTCTGTCCAGACACCGACCTACGACCCCCTCAGCCTGACCTGCGGCATCGTGCATTTCGGTGTTGGCGGCTTTCACCGCTCGCACGAGGCCATGTATCTGGACCGGCTGCTGAACTTGAGAGAAGACCATGACTGGGGGATTTGCGGGGTCGGCGTGCTGCCCGCCGACGCCCGGATGCGCGATGTGCTGGCCGCCCAGGACCACCTCTATACCCTGCTGACGACCTCGCCGGACGGCCACACCGAGGCGCGCGTCATCGGCGCCATCCGCAAGTTTCTGTTTGCCCCCGACGACCCCGAAGCAGTGCTAGAGCAACTGGCGGACCCCGCCACCCGCATCGTGTCGCTGACCGTGACCGAGGGCGGCTACGCCATTGACAACGGAACTGGCCTGTTTGACCCGTCTGGCTCCGAACTGCAGCACGACCTGACCCCTGGTGCCGTGCCCAGAACCGTGTTCGGCTTCATCACCGAAGGGCTGCGGCGGCGGCGAGCACGCGGCCTGGCGCCTTTCACGGTCGTGTCATGCGACAACATGCAGGGCAACGGCGACGTGACCCGCCTGGCCCTGACCTCGTTCGCCCGCCTGAAAGACCCTGAGCTGGGCGAGTGGCTGGCGGCCCAGGTGGCCTTTCCCAATTCGATGGTGGACCGGATTACGCCCGTCACCACTGAACAGACCCAGCAGGACGTCACGGCCGCCACAGGCCTGGACGATGCGTGGCCGGTTCTGGCCGAGAGTTTTACCCAGTGGGTCTTAGAAGACCACTTCACGCTGGGCCGCCCCGCGCTGGAGCAGGTGGGCGTGCAGCTGGTGACCGATGTCGAACCCTACGAGCTGATGAAACTGCGCCTGCTGAACGCCTCGCACCAGGCTATGGGCTGTCTGGGGTTGCTGGCGGGCTGGCGCTATGTTCACGAGGTCTGCGAGGACCCGGCCCTGGGCGCCTTTGTGCTGGGCTACATGACCGCCGAGGCCACGCCCACCCTGCGCCCGGTGCCGGGCATTGACCTGGGCACCTACCGTCAGGAGTTGATGGCCCGTTTTGGCAGCCGCGCCATTCAGGACACGCTGGCACGGCTGGTGGTGGACGCCTCCGAGCGGATTCCCAAATTTCTGCTGCCGGTAGTGCGCGAGCAGCTGTCACGCGGCGGCGAGATTCGGCATGCGGCGCTGGTGCTGGCCGCCTGGAGCGCCTACCTGCGGAGCGCCGAGGCGCAGGGCCAGCCCATCACTGACGTCCACGCCCCACTGCTGCTGGCCGCCGCGCAGCGCGAAGACCACACGCCCGCCGCCTTCCTGGACGTGCCTGCCGTGTTCGGCGATCTGGGTCAGCACGGGCGCCTGCGCACCGAATACCTCTCCGCCCAGGCCAGCCTGCGGCGCCTTGGTCCCCAGGGGGCCGCGCAGGCCGTCAATGACGCCATGAAGCCTCTCTCACTTGCTCAAGGACCGCTATGACCCTGCCTCCCCCCTCTTCTTTTCTCGACCTGTTCAAGCTGGACGGCCGCCGCGCCGTCGTTACCGGCGGTGCCCAGGGCATCGGCTTTGAAATCGCACGGGCCCTGGCAGAAGCGGGCGCGCTGGTCACCCTGGCCGACCTGAATCCGGACACTGGCATAGACGCCGCCCGGCAACTGGGCGGCACCTTTGAGAAGTTGGATGTCAGCGACCCCACCGCCGTCACTGCGCTGGCCGCTGGGCTGCCCGAGACGGAGATTCTGGTCAACAACGCCGGCATCGTGCGCAACACGCCGGCTGAGGCCACCCCGGATAAAGACTGGTCGGCCGTGATGCGCGTCAATCTGGACGGCGTGTTCTGGTGCTGCCGGGCCTTTGGGCAGGGCATGCTGGCGCGCGGCCGGGGCAGCATCGTTTCGACAGCCAGCATGTCGGGTCTCATCAGCAACCACCCGCAGCCGCAGGCGGCCTACAACGCCAGCAAGGCGGGGGTCATTCACCTCACCCGCTCACTGGCCGGCGAGTGGGCGGGGCGCGGCGTGCGCGTCAACGCCATTGCGCCGGGATACACCGCCACGCCCCTGACCAAACGCGGCCTGGACACGCCCGAGTGGCGCGAGACCTGGCTGAAAGAAACCCCGATGGGCCGCCTGGCCGAGCCGCACGAGATTGCCCCGGCGGCGCTGTATCTGGCGTCGGACGCGGCCAGTTTTGTCACGGGGCACACGCTGGTGGTGGACGGCGGCTATGTCTGCTGGTGAGGTTCTTGCCTCGCGTACGGCAGTCCTGAGCGGCCCCCGCACGCTGGGCTGGACCACCCGCTCGGTGCCGGCCCCCGGTCCGCGTGAGGTGCGGGTGCGGGTCCGCCGCATTGGGGTGTGCGGCAGCGACGTGCATTACTACGCGCATGGGCGCATCGGGCCGTTCGTGGTGGACGGCCCGCTGGTCCTGGGCCATGAGGTCAGCGGAGTGGTGGACGCTGTGGGCGCAGGCGTCACCCGTGTCCGCCCCGGCGACCGCGTGGCGCTGGAACCCGGCGTGCCCTGCCGCCGCTGCACCTACTGTCAGAGCGGCGCCTACAACCTCTGCCCCGAGATGACCTTCATGGCGACCCCCCCAGTGGACGGGGCGCTCAGCGAATACGTCGTGTGGCCCGACGACTACGTGTATCCCGTGCCCGAGACGGTGTCGCTGGACGCCGCCGCGCTGTTGGAACCCCTGGCCGTGGGCCTGTGGGCCGCGCGCAAGGGCGAGGTCCGGCCCGGTTCCTCGGTGGCGGTGCTGGGTGCCGGGCCCATCGGGTGCACAACGATTATGGCGGCCAAGGCGGCCGGCGCGACGACCATCATCGCCGTGGACCTGGAGGACTTCCGGCTCGACCTGGCCCGGCAGGTGGGGGCCACCCACACCGTCAATGCGCGGCGCGAGGACGCCCTGACCCTTATCCGTGAGCTGGGCGCGGCGCGCGACCACCTGCCCCTGTCTCACGGTGGGGTGGACATCGCGTTCGAGACCGCCGGGAGCCTGCCCACCACCCGCCTCACCCTGGCGGCCCCCAAACCGGGCGGCGTGGCCGTGCTGGTGGGCCTGCCCCCTGACCCGGAAGTGAGCCTGGATATCGTCTCGGCCGCCAGCCGCGAGGTGACGCTGCGCGGTGTCTTCCGCTACGCCGGCTGCTACCCAGCGGCGGTGGCACTGGCGGCCAGCGGCGCCGTCCAGTTGGACGCGCTGGTCACTCACCGCTACGCCTTTGAGCAGACCCCCGAAGCTTTCGCGTTTGCCGATCAGGAGAAGCGCGCCAGCATGAAAGTGATGATTGATGTCGGCGCCTGACCTGCTGATCGGGGTGGATGTCGGCACCTATTCCAGTAAGGGCGTTCTGGTGACGCTGGAGGGCGAAGTCTTGCGCCAGGCCACGCGGCCTCACGGCATCCAGGTGCCGCAGCACGGCCACGTTGAGCAGGACGCCGACGCGGTCTGGTGGGCCGATACGGCCAGCATTCTGCGCGAGTTGACGGCGGGCGTCACGGAGCGGGTCGCTGGCGTGGCCTGCAGCGCTATTGGCCCGACGGTGCTGCCGCTGGACGCAGCGGGGCGGCCTCTGCGGCCCGGCATCCTGTACGGCGTAGACACCCGTGCCCAGGCGCAAATTGACGCCCTGAACGCCGAACTGGGACCGGACGCCATCCTGGCCCACAGCCACATGGCCCTGACCAGTCAGGCCACCGGGCCCAAGATTCGCTGGCTGCGCGAGCAGGAGCCGGAGGTCTGGGCCCAGACGCGCACGCTGACGACCGCCAGTGCGTATCTGGTGTACCGCCTGACCGGGCAGCACGTTCTAGACCACCACACCGGGGCCCACGCCATGCCGCTGTACGACCCACGCACGCGGGCCTGGACAGACACCTACGCGGACGCTGTGCTGGGCGACCGGAAGCTGGACCGACTGCCGCGCCTCGCCTGGAGTGACGAACGGGCCGGGCATGTGAGCGCTGGGGCCGCTGCCGAAACGGGCCTGCGCCCCGGCACCGCGGTTGCTGTGGGCACGGTGGACGCGCTGGCCGAGGGCCTGAGCGTGGGCGCGGTTCAGCCCGGCGACCTGATGGTCATGTACGGATCGAGCACCTTTTTCATTCTGACCCAGACAGCTCCCACCCCCGACCCGCGCGTGTGGTCGGTGGGCGGCGCCTTTGCGGGGCAGGTCAATCTGGCCGCGGGCATGAGCACCACCGGGAGCCTCACCCGCTGGCTGGCCGACGAAACAGCCCGCGAACTGCCCACAGACGAGGCCTACGCCGAGCTGTTTGCCCAGGCCGCGGCTCTGCCGCCGGGCGCCGACGGCCTGCTGCTACTGCCGTATTTCAGTGGCGAACGCACGCCGATCAACGACCCGCAGGCGCGCGGCGTGCTGGCGGGCCTCACCCTCTCGCACACCCGCGCCCACCTGTTCCGCGCGGCGCTGGAGGGCGTGGGCTACGGCATCCGGCACAATCTTGAAGCCCTGCGCGACCTGGGCGCCGATGTGCGCCGCTTGGTGGCAGTGGGTGGAGGCACCAGGGGCCGGACCTGGCTGCAACTCGTCTCCGACATTACGGGTCAGCCACAGGAGGTGCCGCAGGTCACGGTGGGGGCCAGCTATGGCGACGCCTTCCTGGCGGGCCTGGCTGCGGGGGTGTTGACGCGTGGTGACCTTGACCGCTGGGTGAAACCTGGCGAGCCGGTGGTGCCCAACCCAGTGGTGAAGCCTGAATACGACCGCCTGTACGCCCTTTACCGCGAGTTGTACACGCAGACCAAAAGCGTGGTGCACGGGCTGGGGCAGAAAGGCTGATCCGGCTCCCAGCTATTTCACTCACAAACTGGGAGAGCGCCGGTTTGCACACGACACACTCGGAACCCGTCTTGCTCCACTTCGCCCTGTGGCACAGCTTCTCAAGGCCGCTCGGATGCAATCATTCACTAAGACGATTGACCCGGAGTCTGGATGAGGCACTTTGGGCGCAGGGGGACAGCACAGCCTCTGCGCGCCCTTAAACAGGCGCCTTTGCCCGCCCTGGTCCCGTGCGCCGCAGGAAACGCCACAGCAGCAGCCCACCGGCCAGGAACAGCCCCGCCGTCAGGCCAAACCACAACCCGCGCGGGCCCAGCCCCAGGCCAAACGCCAGCAGCGACCCGCCGCCCAGCCCCACCGGCCAGTACGCCAGCAGCGAGATCAGCAGCGGCCAGCGGGTGTCTTGCAGTCCGCGTAGCGCCGCGTTGGCCGTGACTTGTAGGCCATCAAACGCCTGAAACAGAGCGGCGATCAGCAGAAAGCTGGCGGCCGTGGCGACCAGACCGGCGTTGTTGGGGTCAGCCACATTGACAAACACACCAATGACGACCCCTGGCGTCAGGATATACAGCGCACTGACAACCAGCATCACCGTCACGGCCAGGCCGGCGCCCAACAGCCCGGCCCGCCGCGCGGCCTGGGGATACCCGGCCCCAAAGTGGTGACCCACGCGAATGCTGGCGGCGGTGGCCAGCCCCAGCGGCACCATGAAGACAGCGGTGATCACCTGCAAGGCAACGTTGTGCGCCGCCAGTATCTGCGGCCCAAACCGCGCCATCATCAGCGAGGAGATGGTAAACAGCGCACCCTCGGCGCCCAGGGTTAGGCCAATAGGCCACCCCAGCCGGGCCAGGCGACCCAGTTCAGCACGGACCTCCTGGGGCGGCACCGGCAGCTGGGGCAAGCGGCGCCGGGCCACCCAGACCAGGCCTGCCGCATTGAGCCAGTGGGCCGCCACTGTCCCCAGAGCAGCGCCTGGCACGCCCAGCGCAGGCAGCGGCCCCCAGCTGAACGCCAGGGCTGGGCCCAGCACCGCCGCCAGCGCCACGCTGACCAGGGCCACGGCAGTCACAGGCCGTGGCTGGCCGGTGCCTTCCAGGGCGCCGCGCAGCGCGGCAAACGCCAGGGTGGCGGGCATGCCCAGCGCGTACAGGCGCAGGTAAGTAGCGGCCAGCGAGCCGTCCAGCCCAGCTGGCGCCGTGCGGACCAGCAGTTCTGCCGCCAGAAGGGCCACCGGCACAAAGGCTGCGGCCAGCCCTCCGGCCAGCCACAGACCTGCTCGGGCCGCGCGCGCCACGCCCGCCGGGTCGCCTGCGCCGTGTGCGGCCGCCACACGCGGCGCCACCGACAGCATGACGCCCAGCAGCACAATGAATCCAAGGTAATACGCGGCGTTTCCGTAGGCTGCTGCCGCTAATTCTCGAGCGCCCAGCCGGCCAATCACCGCTGTGCCAATCAGGCCCAGGGCATTCACGCTGAACTGCGAAACGATCACCGGCGCTGCCAGCCGCAGCAGCGTGGCGGTCTCGGCCCGCCAGGACAGAGTGGCTTGGGGCAGCGGAGGAGTCAGCACCACGCCAGTGTAGCGGGCGCCCTCAGCAGAGCAGCCAGGACTTCTCCGGGAGCAGTTCCAAGCAAGTCGCTCTATAACGCCAGCACTGGCGGCATGCCTGCGTTGCCGTAATCAGCTTGGGGAGAGCTGAATGCTGACCGTCCTTGAATGTGGCCAGGCCCTATCGTTGCCGTTTCCTGATGAGCATCTATGGGTACGTCATGCGGCTGTACAGCCAAGAGCATGCGCGAAAAGATCAGGAGGTTCAAGGCGGCGGAACATAAGGCGGAGGCTGGCGAGGAAGTATCAATCGTCAGTTGTCTCAAGTCTGCCCTCATCTTCCCGGACCAGGCAATGTGAGCGAGTGAACCAGCCAAAGGAACTCTGTACAACCCAGCGGCATCGCCGCACCACTAATGCCCCGTCACCCGGCGATGCTGTGCACAACGTTCATTGTCAGCCCGAGGTCTGCCTCGCCCAGGTCACCGGATTCGAGGTGAAGTTACTTTGAACCGTAACCAGGCCCCCTTCTGCTTTGGTGGAGCGTGTCGGTCTAGTTGAGAACACCAGTAACAGAGGACACATACGTAAAAGTCCAGGGCAAGTGAATTGCCTTCCTGACAGCAGTAGAAATTAGCTTTCTAGAACAATCTTTTATCCCTTTTAGAGCGGCAAGTACTAGTGAAGCGGCATGTCCTAGTGTCCCCTATTCAAGGACGAAATTATTCAACGGGCTATCAACGCCTCACCGAATCGTGTTCAATCGGTCACGACTCACACAGTTCTGTTTTTTTCGTCCACCTCAAGGGGGTCTTGGATGCGTCTACGTTTTGCTTTTGGTGCTTTATCCGCTGTTTTGCTGCTCGGTGCCTGTAATCAGGTCACACCAGTTGTCGTGACTGATGAGCCTGTTCGCGGTCAGAAAACCGCTGCGCTCACGCCGCAAGTCATCGGTGGAACGCCGAGTGCCACGGGCGCCCGGCCCTATCAAGTGGCGCTCCTGTCGGGTGGCCGGCAATTCTGTGGCGGCACGCTCATCAGCGACCAATGGGTCCTGACCGCCGCGCACTGCGTGTCCGGAACCTCTGTGACCAGCATCAGTGTGCGGGCCGGCAGCCTTTCAGCGACCTCGGGTGGACAACTGAAGACTGTTGCCAGTGGCCGCGTGCACCCCAGCTATACGGACGTGACCCGTGGCTATGACGTGGCGGTCCTACGCGTCGCCTCGCCCTTCACCCTCGGCAGCACAGTCAGTCCTGCGGCCCTTCCAACCCCGGCCTTTGCGGCGTCGGCCGCTGCGGTGGGCACGATTCAGACGATCAGCGGCTGGGGCATGACTGTGGGAGGCAACTCAGGCAGCGCCTCGACAGTCCTGCGCGAAGCCAACCTGCCGGTCATCAGCAACGGCAGTTGCGGCAGTCAGTTGGGGCAGACGATTCCAAACGGCATGATTTGTGGCGACAAAAACTCACAGGGTCAAACCGGCTGCCACGGAGACAGCGGCGGCCCCTTCGCCAGCGTCCGGAACGGGAAGTACTTCGTCTTTGGCGTCGTGAGCTGGGGCACGCCCAGTGTTTGCAACAAGGCCACAGCGTTTGCGCGCGTAAGCGAGTATCAGCCCTGGATCACCACCAACACCGGCGTGCAGCCTCAGGGCGACAGCACCACGCCGCCGCCGAACAGCAAGACCTACACCGGCAGCGTGGGCCAGGGCGCATCCAGTTACCAGCCGGGCACCGCTGGCTTCACCTTTGGCGGCGGGGCGATTTCAGGGGCGCTGACGGGGCCCTCGGGAACGGATTTCGACCTGTACCTGCAAAAGCTGTCGGGCAGCAGCTGGGCAGATGTGGCAGCCAGTGAAGGCAGCACCAGCACAGAGAACCTCAACTATACGGCAGCCAGTGGCACATACCGCTGGCAGGTGTACGGCTACAGCGGCTCCGGCAGCTACACCCTCACGGAAACCAAGTAATCCTCGCTCGCTGACGCTTCTGCGGTTCTGTATATCCGGTCTTGCCCCGCTTAGACCGTGCCGCGCTGAGGCACACGTCACCTGCTCAGGTTCAGCTGGCCCGACCAGCCACTCAGGCCTGAAACAAATCAGACGAGGCGCTGCACCCATATTCAGGTGTGGCGCCTCGCCTCCTCTTGGGTCTATTCGCAGGATGTGACTACTCACCTTTACCCGCTTCAGAGGTCTTCGACAGTGGGAGAAGCGCTCATGCGTATGCCCCGCACGGAGCTTTCTCCAGGCCTGGAGCTGGTCAGATCAACAGGCTGGGCTGCTGGCTCACATTGATGCGACGCACCGTCGTCACGTCCTGCATTCAGTACGTCTCCGATGCTTCCGTCAGACGTTGTGAAAGGTCGACTGAGGTTCTGCCCCTCTCTGCACTCAACAGTCTCTGGCCTTGTGCATCTCCCCTGTTCGTTTGCGTAGCGCGGAGTGACGCCCTTATCACTTGAGCAAGGTCAGTCTCAACTTGAATGCGGGCGCCGGGCTGCTCTCTCATGCTGAAGATGGACGCGAACCTCAAACCTACAGGTGCTGAACTGGCTCTTCCGAACTTGACACGCGCGAACCTAACTCCCCCCTCTCACCCATGAGCGCTTAGCGCAGCTGCGCTTTGAGCCAAGTGGCGATGTCGTTCATGGGCTCCAGGGCCATCGGAGCAAAATTGTCCTGGGTGATTCCGGAGGCTGGGCCCAGACTGTGGCCCAGGCCTGGGTACAGTTTGAGCGTCGGCCGACCCTGGGCCACCCGAAGGGCCTCGTTCAGCTGCCGTGCAAAGTGGGCACTCACATTGCCGTCGTGTTCACCCTGCACGATCAGAAGAGGCATCCGGAGTTTGGGGGCCAGAGTGCCCAAGGTCGGCAATGTCGTCTCAGGGGCATACATCGGGGACGCCGCCATAAAAGCCTCATAGAAGCCCAGAAGTTGCGGTTCGACCTCCCGCTTCAGGTCCAACTGGCCATCTTGATTCGAGTCCAGCAGGGTCGCCAGTTTGGGCTGCGCCGGGGTGCTTGTCCGGTCCAGCAGGAGGGCGGCCTGTGTCTTGGCCAGGGCGCTGCCAGGTCCCATCAGGGCCTTTAACACACCACCCAGATCAATGAGGCCCTCTCGCGCATAGGGGGTGAGGTACGCCAGACCGACCGTGCTGAACTGGTTGGCAAACGTGGCCGCAAAGCTGTCAACCACTGGGCCCTGAACAATCAGGCCCTGGGCGCCAATTTCCTGGGCGAGCGCAGCCGCCACCACGCTGCCTTCGCTCCAGCCGTACACGAACACCTGCCCGCCGTTAATTCCCGGCTGCTTCAGGGCCACTTGCAAGGCGGTGCGGGCATCGCCCAGAAGATCGGTCATTCGGAGGCGGGCGTAACCCTCCTGGGCAGCCTGAAAGGTGGCTGGGTTGAGGGCCTGCGCGGCGTGACGCTTGTCGTAGCGCATGACCGCAAACCCCTGACGTGCCAGGGCCTGCGCCAGGTCGCCCATTGACCCCTGCACCATTCCGCCCGGCGTCAGGAAACTCCCGTTGCGGTCTTCAGGGCCTGTGCCCTGAATCAGCAGGACCAGGGGCGCGGCCTTGCCGTCATCAGGTTGGAGCAGTTCGGCGCCGCTGGGCGTCCCCCCGAAATTGAGTGTGAGGGGTTGTGAACGGACAGCGCCTGAAGCCTCCGACCACGCCGTGCAGAGAGCGAGTGCCAGGGTCAAGGCCAGGGTGGGGTTCATGCCTCTACGCTAGGCCGTAGGCTACTTGCCATGACAGCCCTTCAGGGAAGTAGCTTGCCGGAAGGTACGGTTACTGTGTGGGACGAGGCCCAGGCGGCCGTGATCACCACTCGGACAGAGCTGCGCCGCCTGAGCCCTTTCATGGGGCGTGCCTGCACCGTGACTCAGGCAGCCACCGCACTGGGGCTGGGTGTGACGGCCACCTACAAACTGGTTCAGCGGTACGTCCGTCTGGGCCTGGTGTGGGAAAGTCACTGCGAGGAGCGGGCGGGACGAGCCCTGCGGTTTTACCAGGCGCCCCCGGCTTTCTATGTGCCGTTCAGCGTGCGGCCCTTTGAAGAGATGGGACGGCTCAACCGCGCCGCTCAGTTGCACGAATTTGAACAGAATTTGCAGCGGGCCATGAATACGCGCGCCTGGACGCAGTGGGGCACCCTGACCTGCGCCACGCCTGCGGGAGACTGGTACTACGAGTTTGTCTCCCAGGATGGCAGGGTCTTTCAGCCACAGGCCGATGAATCGCCCCGCATCCTGGCGGGTTGGAACCGGGTGTCAATGACATCAGCGGAAGCCCAGACACTTCAGCAGCAACTGTTGGCCCTGGTTCGCCCCTACTTCAACCGGCCAGAACAAGGTGAGACCTATCAGTTAGGGGTGTTTCTGTCACCAGAGCGGGTGCAGTGATTCCCCCTGATCGCAACGCTAGTCCACTTCACAGCTTGGCTGGCAGAGCAAATCCCCGGCGGGTTCTCAAGTGGAGCAGCGAAAGCCTACCCTGACCACCGACGGATGGACACGGCTTCCAATCGGAAGCGGCGGCCGAGACACTTCAGCCGCTACTGTCACGATTTTTTAGACTTAATGCATCGTCTTGGTCACTGCCGCCTCTTCGGCAGGGTCAGTCAGCGGCGGCCCGCTTTCATGCAGGACGTGTTCCAAGGCCCTGACCACCTGCGGATCAAAGTGCTGACCGGCCTGCGTTTGAATCTCAGCCAGGGCCGCCGCCTGAGACCACGCCCGCTTGTAGGGCCGCTCGCTCATCAGGGCGTCGAGCACATCGGCCACGGCCACGATGCGTCCACTGATGGGAATCTGCTCGCCGCACAGACCCGCCGGATAGCCGCTGCCGTCCCACCGCTCATGATGCGTCCGGGCAATTTCTTCTGCCAGGACCACCAACGGACTCTGACCTCCAGACAAGATATTGGAGCCTATCAGGCAGTGAGTTTTGACGACCTCAAACTCGTCGGGCGTGAGGCGGCCGGGTTTGAGTAAAATACTGTCTGAAACCCCGATCTTCCCGACATCGTGCATCGGTGCGGCTCGCCGGAGTAACTGCACTTCCTCGGGCGACAAGCCCAACTGGGCTGCTATCCCAGCGGCAGTTTCTCCCACCCGCGTCATGTGTTCCCCCGTGTCATCGTCCCGGTATTCTGCGGCCCGGGCCAGCCGTTCTAGTACCTCCACCTGCGCCGCTTCGACTCGACTTCTAAGCAGCGTGTTGTGCTCTTGAATCGTCGTTTCCGATACCTTGCGCTCGGTAATGTCGATGGCCACGCCAATCAGCCCCGTCAGCGTGCCATCGGGCCCCCACGCTGGAAGCTTGGAGGACCAGAACGTCCGGCGCGCCCCATCAGGCAACTGGTCCGTGACTTCGTAAGTGATGCCCTGGGCCTGCTCAAGAACCTGTTCATCTCGGAGGCGCGAAGCACTTGCGACCTCTGCGCCAAACAGCTCATCATCTGTCCGTCCCAGAATGTCCTCTACCAGGCGGCCAATTTGCGCTGCACCTGCCTCATTAATCATGGTGTAACGCCGCGCCTGATCTTTAACGAAAATGGCCTCTGGAACCGTGTCAACCACAGCCCGGAGCAGGCGGTTGCTGCTTTCAATGGCGCTCTGGGCGGCCTCCACATCCGTGAGATCGCGCAGGGACGCCGTGAACAGCCGTTCATTGGGCAAGTCCAGCGCCGTGATGGCCAGCTCGCAGGGAAAAGTCTCTCCCGTGCGCCGCAGGGCGGTCAAGTGCAGGCGCCGGCCCAGGACAGGTCCTTCGCCCGTTCTCAGGTAGTGGGCCAGGCCACGCTGATGTGCGTCTCGCCATTCGGGGGGAATGATGTGGGCCGCCAACTCCTGGCCAATCAGCTCTTCACGGCGGTAGCCAAATAGACGCTCTGCCGCCGGATTCCACTCCGTGACCTTTCCGTGTTCGTCCATGACAATGACGGCGTCAAGTGAGGAGTTGAGCACCGCCGCGTGGACCGCTTCCTGGTGGGTCAGCCGCGCCAGCGTGCGCCGCAGTTCTAACTCGCTGACGACACTATCGGCCAGGTGCTGCAGCATCTGACACTCATCTGGTGTCAATGGCGCGCGGGGTTTCTGGTCAAGGATACACAGGGTGCCCAGCTTCTGGCCGTCTGGTGTGACCAGAGGCGCCCCCGCGTAAAAGCGGATGTGCAGCTCACCTGTGACCAGCGGATTGTCCACGAAACGCGGGTCTTGCCGGGCATCTGGAACAACGAGTATCCCGTCCTGTTCCAGGGCATGCGCACAGAATGAAACCGAACGGGACGTCTCCCGAAAGTCCAGCCCGTAACAGGCTTTGAACCATTGTCGCTCAGCGTCAACGAGTGACACGAGGGCCATGGGCGCCTGAAAAAAGGCACTCGCCAGACGAACGGCGCGGTCATAGACCGCTTCCGGGGGCGTATCAAGAATCTGATAGGACTTCAGAGCCAGGAGGCGCGCCGCCTCAGTCTGTCGCTGGGCGTCTGCACTCATGGACTAAGCATAGAAAACTGGCCTTTCAGAAGCCTCACGGCCCGCTGATTCATGAAGTCTTAAACGGTTCAGGCCAATTGTAGGTTGAAGCAGGAATGAGGCAACTCTGCTTCTCCTGGCAGCCTCGCTACCACCGCTTTAAGGACTCAACCTGCCCGCCGCCGCGCCTTCTGGGCGTACATACGTTCATCGGCAAGCCCCAGAAGCGCTTCACCAACACCCTCATGCGGAAAATACGCCGCTCCGACACTGGCCCCCAGCTCGGGAAAGCCCCGCGCCTGCACATCTCGCACGATACTGGCGACCCGCTCGTGAACGGCTGGTTCGCCCTCCGCCGCGCTGTGGGCCAGCAGCAGCGCAAATTCATCTCCTCCCAGGCGGTAGGCGCGGTCCTCGGGACGGAAAGCCCCAGGCAGCGCGCGCCCAAAGGCCGAGAGGAGCGCGTCGCCGTGGGCATGGCCCTGACGGTCATTGACGGCTTTCAGGCCGTCCAAATCAATCATGACGACCGCCAGTGTCAGCCCATGACGCTGGGCACGTGCCGTTTCACGAACCAGATCCGTTTCGAAGGCGCGGCGGTTGGCCAGGCCGGTCAGTGTGTCCTCATGGGCCAGGCGCTGTGCAAGGGCATGCTCTTGCGCGCGGGTGGTCACGTCACGCGCCACCACGGCTTGCCCCAGGGTGTTGCCCCATGCGTTGCGTACCGTTGACAGGCGCAACTCCCACACCTCGCGGCCGGGGCGCCACTCGGCGGTGCGACCCTCGACCATCTGTGGCCAACTCTGAAACACGTCACCTATCTGTGCGCCGCGCAGTTCGGGAGCAGGGCGGCCAGCCAGCCGGAGGGCACGCTCATTGATATCCAGAATCCGGTTATGGGCATCCAGGACGAAAACCGCATCTGTGAGCTGTTCGACGACCTGACGGTGAGCGAGCGGCGCCACTCGGAGCAGCCCGTAGCGCCTCATGCTCCAGGCAACAGGCAGTAAACACAGCGCGAAAAAAACCGGTGCAGGCGCCACGCCTCCAGGCAAAACCGGAATGCCCAGGAGAAAAGCGGTGTTGACCGCGTTAGGCACCAGTACGGTCAACAGCATCACGAGGCTCTGGGCGCGGTCAGAGCGTTGCCCAGAGCGCCAGGTGGAGAGCAGCCGCCAGGCGCCCCACACCAGTAGCACGTTGGGATAAGCCACGATCAGGAGCCAGTACAGCGGCATGCGCTCGACCTGGCCCCAGGTGGGGACCGTGCCTGGCGGGAAGCGCCAGATCAGACTGTGCTGCTCATTGGTCCAGAGCAGCACGAGGGCCAGGTAGGGCACCACCAGCAGGGGCAGGAGCCGCGAGAGGGGCAGAGGTTCAGGAAGTGGCCGCAAGTAGCGCAGGACCAGGGCCAGCCACGCGACAGGAATGGTCAGAATGCCCAGGAACTGCACCAGGCCCCACCGCCACCGGTCCTGCGCGTCACTGGCCGTAAGGGACAGAATGTCGCCAATCAGCCACACACAAATCCCCAGAAGAACCGCCAGGAACGCCCGCTGAAGAGGCTGTCCCAGGCGGTGCAGAATGCTCCCAGCCATCAGGAGAGTACCTGACAACGCCAGCAGCGGCAGCAGCGTGGCAGAGGTCAGGGTGTAGGTCGTCATGGGTCAGCCGGGAAGGTGAGCGCAGCTTAGGACGAGGCGACTTGCGAAAGTCTCACCGAGGGTGGCCGGCTTCTTCTCTGAAGGCTGGAGAAAGCCTGCCCTGACGGCGCAGGGTGGCAGGTACCTTTCCAACCACTCGCCGACTCCCTCTCCGCCTAGATGAAGGACAGAATGACTCGGTTGGGGCGAGGGCCTCACCTGTGCAGCAAATTGGCAGAGCCGCAGTCCAGGTGCGGGCATATTTTGACCGGTTGACGAGCCTGTGGCCTGTACTCCACCAGGCTAAAAAAGGCCTCTGGTGGCCCACTAAAGTCAGGCCGGGATTACCCCAGACTCACCCTCGGGCTGCGGCTGTGATGCGGTCAGTTGCCGCGCGAGTGGCTTCCGGCTGCTGCTCTGGTGCCTGAACCAACGACGCCAGGCTGTTTGCCCCTTTGGGGACAGGCTCCTGCTTCACCGCGCGCCAATGAAGTGATTTCATACGCCATTGTACTTAGACGAGGAGGGCGTGACCAGGTTCGGCACAGGCTGCTTTCTACCTTCGGGATGGACGAAGCGTGTGCTCCACGATCAAATAGGTCTGGCACCTCTGACAGTTGAGGACCAGACAACAGGTCGCCTGAACCTACGACCTCGGCGCTTTTTCTCAAAGCCAAGCACTTGCCATGACGAGTGCATTGTTCTCTGCCATGCCAGGCGGCCTGCGCAATAACGGTCCATTAACGTTAAAAGGTCAACACTCCCCGCATGGACTCTCTCCGAGTCAAACTCACCACCGGCTATATCTCCGCACGGCTGTATCTCCTGATCTCCGTCACGAACTCAGGTGATGACACCGTTCCTGTGGTTCGCACCATCACTCTTCAGGGCAATGCCGCCCACTTCATTGACCTTCCTCTCGATTCCACCCTGGGGATTACCACGACCCGGCCACTGCCAGCGCTGCTCTATCCCGGCGACCGCCTCCTTATGTCCTTACCGTTTCAGGCACTCACTCAGTTGGAGCCCCACTTCTTCCTGCCTCTTCAAGTCAGCGCGCATGTCCGGGACATGACTGGAGAGACCTTCAGCAGCCTGCCAGTTACACTTCACGCTCCTACGGAATAGAGGAAAGCCTGCCGCTCTCAAGCACGGATGGCTCAAGTCAGGATTTGCGCCTGTTTCCATTTACTTCTGCCTGGGTCAATGCCAATCCATCAGAGTGTCTGGCGAGCGCAAAGCGCCAGTTTCCAGGCGTGAGGGATTCCGAAGGGTCAACATGGAGCCAGCCGCTGCACCTACACCGCGTTCAACCCGTATTCATAGACGGTGAGACTGGGCTGCCGCGCTGCGAATGGCGCCTGCCACGAAGTGTTCCCCGTCCTGGTCAGCGCCACTGGGGACAAGCAGGCCAGAGATTCCAGCAAAAGCGAACCACGCCTCCAGTAGACCACCAGGCCCTGTTGAGGAGAACCTGAGCACCACATGCGACCTCATGGCGATCTCTTGCCAATAAGGTGAGCCTCTAACTGAGGCGATCAGATCTCAAGCAGTCCAGGGGAACTCCGGCCTACACGCTCTTTGCAGCCTAGAGGGGCAGATCAAAGCGCATCAAGTCACGGCCCACCGTGATCGGCCCAGCATAGATGTCAGCCATTCCCGCCGTATAGGCGGCCTCCGCTTCCGGCGTCGCCAGCGGCACCGGAATGTGGTGCGTCAGCACGAGATGCTTGACCTGAGCGTCTTGGGCCACCTGCGCCGCCTCCAGCGTGGTCGTGTGGTACTTGGCCGGATTGGTGACCTGCACCGCCTGCGCCGGATGGGCCTGGGCGATCTCGGCCAGCCACTGGGCCTGATAGGCGTCGTGGATCAGCAGGTCTGCCTGCTGCGCGTGGCGCACGGTACTTGGCATTGGACGAGTATCTCCACTAATCACGACCCGGCGACCGCCAAACTCAATGAGATAGCCGAGCGCAGGTTCAACCGGCCGGTGGTCAACTTCAAAGGCGGTCACGCGAACCCCCCCCTCATCAAATGCCACGCCGGCATTGCATTCGGTGTACTCCACGTGGGCGCCAGCCGCCTCGGACTTGTTGTACGCGATGCGGAGGTCAATATCGTAGGCGAGAGCGGCGTGGAAGGCCCCGATGATCTCACGGGTCCGGCTGGGTCCATAGACCCGCATGGCCTGGGCGCGCCCCTCGATAACGCCCACATGTGTACGCCAGCTGCTGATGAAGAGATCTGGAAAACCAGCGTTGTGGTCGTAGTGGTGGTGGGTAAAAAACACGTCCCGCACCCGCTGCGGCATGAGGCCAGAGGCGATCAGCTGCCGGGTCGTATCGCTGCCGCAGTCAAAAAGCAGCACCTGGCCGCCGACGGCAACAGCCACCGCAGGTTTGGCGGCGCCTGGGTAGGCACGTGGCGTGCCGGTGCCCAGCAGAATGACGCTGAAGCCGTCGGATGCCAGGGGCGCGATGGGGGTGGGCTGAATGAACGGCTGAACCATAGCTCATTTTCGCGCGGCCGTAGGGCCTCTGAAGGCACGCTGTTGGACAGGCCACTCAAGGAGAGCTGTAGGCATTTGCAGGCGCAGGGCGGCAGACTATGTTTCAGCGATTCTAAGGCATTCATCCTCCCGAGGCACCAGCAGCTAATCTCTGGCGTTCACAAGGGTTCACTTTTACGTTCTACCTGAACCGGTCTAGTGAGCAGCGTGACCTGTCTGAGTCCGAAGATTGAAAACGCTTTCACCACTTGTTAGGGTGATGGCGTTCCACAGTTCATCGGGTGACCCGCACTCGTCCTCACGGCGCGTCCTGCTGCGCTGGTGGGCCTGCGTGAGCTGCCCAATCGGAGGTTTGTCATGCACCGGTCCCTACCCGTCGCCGCCACCCTCGCCCTCAGCCTCGCCGCGTGCAGTCCCGCGCCCACGCCGCCTGCCACAGGCGCACCTTCTCTGCACGCCCAGGCCACCTGGAGCCTTGTGTACGCCGACGAGTTTAACGGCACTGGTCTGGACACCAGCAAGTGGATCGCTGTCAACGGACCGGCCAACGTAAACAGCGAATTGCAGTACTACACTCCGGAAGACGTGTCGGTGCAGGGCGGCAGCCTGGTGCTCCGCACGCAGAGACGTGCCTTTGGGGGGCGCGGGTACTCTTCCGGCGAGGTGCGCAGCGGAAACAACGTGACGGTCACGCGCGGCAGCGCCGTCGAATGGCGGACGAAGATCCCCAAGGGCAAGGGCATCTGGCCAGCGAACTGGCTGGTCAGTACAGCCTGCAACGGCATTGACGGCTGTGGCTCGGCCTGGCCGCCCGAGATCGACGTGATGGAGGTGCGGGGCTCGCAACCCGCCGTCAACGTCATGACGCACTGGTGGGGAAGCTATCCAAACCAGGCTTACCAGACGAGCACCTACACTGGCCCCGACCTGAGTCAGGCGTTTCACACCTACCGCGTGGAGTGGCTGGCCGACAGCATCACCTTCTACGTGGATGGGGTGCAGCGCGCCCGTCATACCGCGAACATCACGAGCGGCACCATGCAACTTGTGATGAACACCGCCGTGGGCGGCATGTTTGATGGGAATCCGGATGGCAGCACCACCTTTCCGCAGTATCAGTACGTGGACTACGTGCGCGTCTACCGGGACACTGGCGGCAACACGGCGGGGCCGAACCTTGTCACGAACAGTTCCTTTGATGGGGGCCTCAGCGGCTGGGGCGTGTGGTCACCAAACAATGCGTACCAGGGCACGGCGTTCGCGGAAACGTATAACGGCCGCAACGGCATGCACGGCACGGAGTACAGCACCTCGCCCTATGAAGTGCACACGTACCAGATCAAGACCGGGCTGGCCAGCGGCAACTACACCATGCGGGCGTGGGTGCGCTCGATCGGCGGGCAAAGCGTCGGCGAGATGCTGGTCAAGAACTTCGGTGGCGCGCAGCGCAGCCTCGACATCCGCGGTTACACGAACTGGACACAGGTGAGCATTCCAAATGTGAACGTGACCAACGGGCAGGCGGAGATTGGCTTCCACACGGCGGCCGGAGCGTACCAGTATCTGTACTTCGATGACGTGGAGTTCTTCAAACAGTAAGGGACATCTACTGCCACGGTGAGCTGTTGGCCTAGTGAGCTCACGGTCAGCCAGAGGGCATCCTTCGCCAGCCCTTCATAACAAGACCCACACCAGCGCTCCAGATCGGTAACGCCAATCTGGGGCGTCGGTGTGCCTGAGGACAGGAAGAAGGCAAGTCTTCACCAGAAATGGTTCGAGAAAACGCTTGCAGATCGTAATTGCCGCGTCAGCCTGACCAGCAGTGGCCAATAACCTGCCAGTCTGACGTGGTGCGCCCTGACACGCTCCCAGCTGGCCATTTGGAGGCTGGCCTCAATGAGTCTGAGGCGCCTCCAACATGCCCGCAGGTCCTCGGTGACAGGGCAATCCTCACCGCCACATATCTGTCCGATGGAGCGCTCCTGTTAAGGAGGAAATGAACCTGACCTGGCCACCAATTGGATGTGGCGAATGGGTTAGGACACCTCCTCAGCTTGACGTCCCCAGGCCACCCGATCAGGCGAGTGTCTTCTCGTCAGGAGCCGCAGCCTCCACCGCAGCCACTCCCGCAACTGGACCCACCATCACTGCTGTCCCCGTCAACCCCATCACCGGCCAGCGTCAGACTGGCCCCACGGGCACCCAGCGCCAGCAGCGCAATGACCCCCAGGCCGCTCAGTAGCGGCCACCCCATCAAGAACGTCAGAAAGATGAACGCGCCCAGCAGCCCCATCCAGGTCTGGGGCTGGTGACGCACCGACGTGGCTGGGGTCATGGCCGCTACCGGCCTGGGCCAATAGGTGTCCGGCGCCGCTTCGCCGAAGGTCAAGGCGTATTCAGCCAGGGTGCGCGCGTACTGTTCCCGGAAGTGGTCGTCATCTCCAGGGCCGCCGGTGCCCGGCTCGTGGTGCAGAGGGGCTGGCAGCACCGCCTGAAACGCGGCGTAATCCCGCGTGAAGAGGATGTGCGCGTGCCAGACCTCATCCACGCTCTGCGAGGGGGTGACACCCTGGCCCTGAGTGGCAAGGTAAACAAAGCGGCGATATTCACGCTCAGCGCCAGACAGAAAGGGAGCTGTCCAACCATGTTCGCGCTGCAAACGGTCGTGAAGGCTAGCGGGTAGGGACCAGGTGTTCAAGGCGGGGTTGGGGGTGGGTGCGCGGTGGGCGGTCATCGTTGCCTCCAGGGATCTCTTCGGTGTCAGCTGTCGCGCGGTCTGTTTGCCCGGCTGAGGCCAGCATTGGCCTGCCGTGTCAGCGGCCTGTCAGGGCAGAGCCCTTCAGCCCATACAGCAGAGCAGTAGATGCGCTGGCCGACGTTAACGCGGCCCGAATATGGCGCCCCCTTGGAGAAATCAAGGCGGCCTCTGGGTCGCCTTCTTGCCTTGAGGTGGAGGAGCTGTGGCCTGCTCGCTATGCTAGAGGCCACGCTATGAATGACTGGGACGATCTGCTGCTGACAGGTGGTTTTGCCGTACGTGAGTCCATCTTTGCTGGATTGACGCTTGAACAGGTGACGGCGCGGCCGCAAGACGTGCCGCACAGCATCTATCAGGAACTCTGGCACGCGGCGATGGTACTGAAAATCAGCCTGGATGAGGGCCGGGCCGTCCTGGAACACTGGCCCTATGCCCACCACTTCCCGCCCGACCCATCACCCGCCAGCCAGGCCGAGTGGGACGATCTGGTCGCGCTGTTCATGCTGTACTCCAGGCGAGCCGTCACCCAGGCAAAGGATGAACGCTGGCTGACGGCGCCGGAACCCGGCTACCCCCACACCCAGTGGCGTGACGGGCTAGAGTTCTTGGCCGTCCATACGGCCTACCACCTGGGCAAGATTGTGAGTCTTCGACAGGTCATGCACATTTGGCCGTAACACCATAGGCTGAACTTGCAGCGGTGCCAGATCGGGTGCAAAGCCTTCCTCTGATCGCCGTCTTCAGTTTCTGGTGCCGGAGCAATGTTGCACTTGTAGCCAGAAGGCCACCATTTGCCCCAGAGCCTCCCACGCCGACACTGCAAACGATTTCTGACGGCGAGCATTAACTTGCAAACTATACGCATGCGCTACGTCTTCCTCACAGCTAGCACCATGACAGAGAAAAGAACCCACGCCGGCCTCGTTCAAAGCAGCTCTAGCCCGTTTATACCAGCCTGTTGTTGAGGTGAAGCTCTAGGGGTATGACAACAGCCTGCCTGATGTAGAGCGGGCTAGCGTCCCTACCAGCCCCCACGATCAAGGGCACCGCCGGCGCAGTCAGCTCAAAGTGCACCAACGTATCCTCTACCGGTGAGTCCTCAGGCCACAGGAAGGCTAGAGGCATCCCTGAAGTCGAGCATCAAGTTGTGATGGCCCGTCTCCCTTTGCTCGACGGATTTATGGATGCTCACGCCTTACGCACCCATATCAAGGCGGCTAATGCAACTTTCGCTTACCAATTTGGCAGACGCGGTGTCAACGACCAGAACGCGATGAGCCGTTCAAACATTTGCATCAGCTCACTCAGATGCGGCGCCTTGACAATGTAGAAACTCGCCTGCCGGTCATAGGCATCCAGAATGTTCGTCTGACTTTCCGAGGTCGAGAGAATGCCGACGGGCAGATGACAGAGAGCAGGGTCGTGGCGAATAGACGACAGCACCTGAAGACCTGTCAGCCCTGGCATGTTGATGTCGAGCAGGATCAGGTCCGGCAAAGGCTGCTCAGGGTCCCGCAGGTGAGCCAGTGCCGCTTCGCCGTCGGGGGCTGTGGTCAGGCGCACCCGGTCAGCATGAGTTTCAAGGGCGACCTGAGCCAGCATGAGGTCGGCGGGACTGTCGTCGACCACCAGAACACGCATGCGGTTGGGCATAGGACCAGCATGGCATATTGCCAAGGGGCCAAATGGTCAACGTCGCAGCACAACTCTCAGGCAGCGGCGGGCAGCATATTCTGGCGTCATGCGTGCGATTTCTTTCCTTCCTCTTGTGCACAGCACATGGTCACTGCCGCCTATGGTTCACTCATGAAACCAGCCCTCCTGCTGGCCCTCGCCATCGTGGCGGAGGTGCTGGCCACAGCGGCGCTGCGTGCGTCTGATGGGTTTTCCCGCCTGATTCCCTCGGTGGTTGTGGTGCTGGGGTATGCGGCGGCCTTTGCACTCATGGCCCAAATTCTCAAAAGTTTTCCTCTGGGCCTCACCTACGCCGTGTGGTCCGGCGTGGGCACAGCGCTGACGGCAATCGTGGGCTGGCTGTATTTCCGGGACGCGTTTAACGGAATGGCTGTGGCTGGCATCGCCCTGATCATTTTGGGGGTCGTGGTGCTGAATATCAGTGGAACAGCCAAGCACTGACACGGCGCCCATCCAGGCTTTGGCACAACGGAAACCGCCTGGCCAGCGAGACTGGACGCGCTGTCTAGAACAAACGTTCGTTGGACAGGTCGCGTACAGTAGAGGGCATGAGCGACAACCCAACCTTCTCTTTCCGGACGCGCGCCGTTCATGCCGGTCACGGCCTTGACCCATCCACAGGCGCCCACGCCACCCCCATTTACGCCACCAGCACCTTTGGCTACGGCAGCGCCGAACGCGGCGAGCGCCTGTTTGCCGGCCAGGAAGACGGCTATTTTTACTCGCGCCTGAGTAACCCCACCGTGCGCGCCTTTGAGCGCAAGCTGGCCGACCTGGAAGGACTGCCCGAAGCGGTGGCCTTTGCCAGCGGCATGGGCGCGGTGTCGGCCATCTGCCTGACGCTGCTGCAACCCGGCGACGAGGTCATTTTCGTGGCCCCACTGTACGGCGGCACCACCGGCTTTCTGCACGAGGTGGCCGCTAAATTTGGTGTGACCGTTCATGAAGCGGCCGACGAAGACGCCCTGGACGCCCTGGTGAGCCCCAAAACGCGCCTGATCTGGGTCGAAACCCCCACCAACCCGCGCCTGAACATCGTGGACCTGGCCCGTGTGGCGCGCGCCGCGCAGGGAGTGGGTGCCCTGAGCGTGGTGGACAACACCTTCAGCACCCCAGCGCTGACCCGGCCCGCCGAACACGGCATTGACCTCGTGATGCACAGTGCCACCAAGTACCTGGGCGGGCACGGCGACGCCATTGGCGGCATCGTGGCGGGCCGCGAGGACCTACTGACCGAACTGCGGCTGGTCGGTTTGCGGCATGTCGGGGCTTCCCTGGGGCCGTTTGAGGCGTACCTGTTCTTGCGCGGCATGAAGACGCTGCCGCTGCGGATGGCCGCCCACTGCGAAGGCGCGCTGGCGCTGGCCCAAGCGGTGCGTGGTCACCCGGCCCTGGCGGCCACCCTTTACCCCGGCCTCAGCGACCACCCCGGCCACGAGGTGGCCCTCCGGCAGATGAGCGGGTTTGGCGGACTGGTCAGTCTAGAACTGGGCACCCGCGCCGCCGCCATGACGTTTGTGGATGGCCTGAAGCTGTTCACGCAGGCCGTGAGCCTGGGCGACGTGGAAAGCCTGACCTGCCACCCCGCCAGCACCACCCACGCCCTGCTGGGCGACGAGGCGCTGCTGCGCCAGGGCGTCACGCCGGGTCTGGTGCGCCTAAGCGTCGGCATTGAAGACGCGGCCGACCTGATTGACGATGTACTGAGGGCGCTGGACCAGGTCCCAGCCCAGCCAGAAACGGTCAGCCGGTAAGAGGCTCGCCTTAAAAACCAAAAATCAAGGTGGGGCCGGCTGCAGGGGAATGCTGGCCTCTCGTTGTTCCGGATGGGGGAAATGGCGATCCTGTCCGACTTGTTAAAGTGGCAGCCAAAGCGGCCAAGAGTCATCACCCCTACTGCTTTCCGAGACGGAAAAGGTGATCGAAAGAGCTGGTAACACCAACGGTACTAAAGGGCACCTTTGGCCTTAGGGTGAACCGGGCATTCGCTGCCAGAACGCAGACATTAACCCGCTTTCAAGAGGTCGCAATTGTTCTCCAAGCGGCTATGTGTTATGTTGTGAGCAGAACAAGGCTATGCACTTAGGAGGAGAACATGCTTTATCGTCATGGTGATGTGCTGGTGCAACGCGTTGAAACCCTGCCCCCGGCCCTGCCCCGCGCAGGCGCGACCCTGGCGCGCGGAGAAGTAACCGGCCACAGCCACCGCTTTCAGGACCCCAGCAGCGTTCAATTGTTCCAGGCGGGCCTGGCCACTTACGTACGGGTGCTGAGCGACGCGGCCGAGCTCATTCACGAGGAGCACGCCACGATTACCTTGCCACGCGGCGACTACCGCGTCTGGATGCAGCGCGAATACAGCCCTCAGGCCATTCGCCGGGTGATCGACTGATGACGGCTACGGTCTCGGCGGCTGAAGCGCGCACCCGGGTGCTGCGGGGCGAGGTGACGGGCGGTCTGCACTTTCGCGGCAAACTGGACCTGAGCGGCGAAAAAACTCTGACCTCGTTGCCCGAGGGCCTGTGCGGCGACGTGCTGGACATCAGTGACACCGGTGTTCATACCCTACCCGAGACCCTGCAGGTGGGCGAACTGGTAGCGCGCAACCTGCCCATCACCCACCTGCCAGCTGGTGTTCGGGTACAGTTTCGCCTTACGCTGGACGGTTGCACCCGCCTGAGTGAGCTACCAACCGGCCTAATGGTGGGGTCGCTGAGCCTGCAAGACGCGCTGTCACTTGAAGCTCTGCCCGAGGGCCTGGACGTCTGCTTTCTGAATCTCAGCCGCTGCGACGCCCTGCGCGGCTGGCCCCAGCAGGGCCGCGTGCGCTACGGCCACCTGAGCGTGCGCGACTGCCTGAGCCTGCGCGAGTTGCCCGCCTGGCTGACCCAAATTGCCCAGCTGGACGTGTCCGGTTGCCGGGGGATTACGGCGCTGCCCGCCGGGCTGCGGGTCAACGGCTGGCTGGATGTGGCCGGCAGTGGCCTGACTGCCCTGCCCGCCGGTCAGCCCATCCCGCTGCGCTGGCGCGGCGTACGGGTGGACGCGCGCGTGGCCTTTCAGCCAGACACCCTGACCGGCGCCGAGGTGCTGGCCGAGCCGAACACCGAAGTGCGCCGGGTGATGATGGAGCGCATGGGCTACGAGCGTTTTCTGACGGAGGTCGGCGCCGAGGTGCTGGACCGCGACCGCGACGCAGGCGGCGAGCGCACGCTGGTGCGGGTGCCTCTGCCGGACGACGAACCGTTCGTGGCCGTCAGCGTGGCCTGCCCGTCCACTGCGCGCCAATACGTGCTGCGTGTGCCGCCTACCATTCGCACAGCGCACGCGGCCTCGGCGTGGCTGGCTGGCTTTGATGATCCTAGTCAATACCAGCCTGCGATTGAAGCGTGAGGAGTAGAGAGTCAGTCTTTTACGAGTCGGCTCGCCGCCAGCTTGCGAGACCCTCTCAAGTCTCTGCCTGGCAAAGCTGTGCAGCAGCGCCATTGACCACCACACAGAGAGCAGCCTACACGGCATGACGGGGCACTCTACGGCCGGGCAAGACCCCCCTCCGTCAGCTGACCCCACCGTAGGGCCGCGTAATAATTTCCAGCCCATGTCCGGCGGGGTCGGTGAAATACACGCCCCGGCCCCCGTGATGGGTGTTGATCTGGCCCGGCAGCGCGCGCTGCGGGTCGGCCCAGTGGTCAAACCCACCTGACTGAAGGCGCCCATAGATCTGGTCAAAGGTGTCATCCTCGACCAGAAAGGCGTAGTGCTGCATCTGAATCTCAGCGACAGCGGGTTCTGCAAACTGAAGATGAACGCCCTCTTCCAGAGTGACACTGGTAAAGGGGCCCCAGGACACAGGCTCGGGTAAACCGAACACGCAGGCAAAGAAGGACGCCGAGGCCTGCCGGTCTATGGCGGCAATAATCGCGTGATTGAAGCGAATGCTCATGCGAGCAACTCCTGGTGTGTTGGCCCGAGGTCTCAAGCAGCCGGACGCCGGGACGCAGCACCGGCCCTGAGCATACTGCGCGCTGAAGACGTTGAGCCCCCATCTTGCCTTCAGCCAGCGGCGCGCCCACTCCCGCCCACCAACTGCCTCGCCCGCGCCAGATATGCACTCGGGTCCGCCCAGCCCGGTCCCTCTGGAATGCGGGCCAGCAGCCCAGGGCCGTACACGTCTTCGGCGCCCAGCGCGGGCAGATGCACGTAGCCGATGTGGCATTCGCAGCTGGGGCGGCTGCAAGGGCGGGGGCGCAGCAGTTCCGCCACTGGCTGGGCATAGAGGTTGCCCAGGGGCCGCGCGATGAAGTGGCAGCGGCGCACCGTGCCGTCGCCGTCCACACTGATGGCCATTTCGCCGGCGCCACACGGTTGCCCGCGCGTGGGATAACGGCGGGTGTTGACCTCGAACAGGGGGTCGGCGGCGTTCAGGCGGGCAAGATCGCTGGGCGTGTAGTAGCCCGGTCCCACCTTGAAGGCGTTCACCCACAGATACACTTCGGGCCGCAAGGCCGCCCGCAGCGCCTCAATCTCGGCCAACTGGCTGCGGCGCCCCACCACGCCCACGCTGTAGCGCACGCCCAGCGCGTCCAGTTCCGCGCAGCGGGCCAGAAAGCGCTCACGGGGAACCTCGCCGGGGTGATAGGTGGCCCACAGGCCGACCTTGTCCCGCGCCGCGTCCGCGAGCCAGTCCAGCCGCCCACTGAGGTTCGTTTGAATGGCCACCTGGCGCAAGTGGGGCAGGTGACTCAGGGCCGTGATGGCCGCCTGATAACGCCGCCGCACCAGCGCCTCGCCCCAGGGGGTAAACAGCACTGACAGCGGTGAGGTCTGCGCGGCCACCCAGTCCGTAAACCGGGTCAGGGCTGCCGTGTCGGCGCGATGTTCCTCGGCGGTTTCGGTGTGCTTGGCAAAGGGGCAGTAGGGGCAGGCGTAATTGCAGCTGCTGAGCGGCCCCCGGTACAGCACGCTGAGGTGGGAGGGTGAGGCCGAAGCGGTCTCTATGGGGCTGGAGTGCATCACGCCAGCCTCCCGAAGCGAGCCGAGCGAGGAACCAGCGCTGACAGCAGCCGAAGTGGAATGGAGGCGTATCGCCCAGTCCCCCTGGTGCCTCTCAGCTCCACTCGTAGGCCTCGCTCAGCCTCCGCACGGCGGGCGAATAGAGCCAGGGACCAATCGCGTCGGACCGTTCAAACCCGTGATCGGTCAGGGTCAGGCCCTCATCGGTGCGCTCGGCATAGCCCCCTTCGACCAGCTCAGCCAACCCTGGAAAGTCTTGCCCAGCGTCAGTGCCAAACGCGGCTTGGTACGCCGCAAACGACAGACCCTGACGGTGCAGGAGCGATTGCAGCAGATAGCGCCGCCGCTGCTCGTCCGGGGACAAGCGGATGCCGTAGGTGGCGTGGGCAAAGTCGGTGTTCTGGCGCCCCACGTAGTTGTGTAGAATCTCGCGCACGCCGCGTGCCCCCACGGCGTATTCGCTGGAGTAATGCAGCCCGCGCGTGTACGAGCGGGCGCCGCAGCCCAGGCCCACCATGCCGTCCAACTGGCAGGTGTATTCCGGCTCTGGGGCCAGCGGCAGCCCAGCCTTCTGAAAGCGGCGCATGGAGGTCTGCTGATACCCGTGGGCGCGTAGGTAGTCGCGGCCCAGGCGGTACAGTTCCAGCCGCTCGTCGTCCCAGGTGCGGCCCAGGCGGCCGATGCCGGTGAGCGGCCGCACGTACAGCGGGTAGAGAAACAGTTCTTCGGGCGACCAGCGCAGCGCTTCTTGCAGCGAGTACAGCCAGGTCTCCGGCGTCTGGTGGGCCAGACCGTAAATCAGGTCCAGATTGAGTACAGGCAGGCCCGCTGCGCGGATGTTCTCCAGCGCCTCCTGCACCTGCGCCGTCCGCTGAGCACGGCCCACACTGCGCACCTCGGCCTCAATAAAACTCTGAATGCCGATGCTGACCCGGCTCACGCCCCGCTCGGCCAGTACCGCCAGGCGCTCGGGGGTGGCCGTAGCAGGCGAGGTCTCCACGCTGGTGGGCAGCGCCGATGGCTGGGCACCGAAGTTCCCCGCGAGCAGATCGAACACCCGTTCCAGCTCGGGCGCCGACAGGTAAGTGGGCGTGCCCCCACCCAGCGCGATCCGCGAGAACTGCGCATCGTCACCCAGCGCTTCGCGGACCACGCGGGCCTGTCGGGTCACGGCGTCCAGGTAAGCGTCTTCCAGGGCCGGCGGCGCCCCGACCGTCGTGAACAGGTTGCAAAAGCCGCAGCGCATCTCGCAAAACGGCACATGCAGATACAGATAGAGGCTGCGGCGGTCCTCTGCCGCCCAGGCCTCGCGCAGCTCCACTGGCGGGTCCAGGGGCCGGTAAGCCGTCTTGTGCGGGTAGCCGTAGGTATAGGCCTGATAGGGGCCGCCGCGCAGCGCTTCCGGCAGGGGGGCGGGCCGGGTCATGCGGCGCCTGGCAAAACAAATTCAGCGTAGGGCACGGTCCAGACTAGCGGGTGGGCCAGGCGATGACCGTGATAGCCGTCCTCGCCAAAACAGGTGCCGTGGTCGGCACACACGATCATCAGGGTATCTCCTCGGGCGCGCAGGGCCGCCAGCAGGGGGGGCAGCGCCGCGTCTACGCTGCGCAGGGCGGCGCGCTGGGTGGCGGGGCTATCGCGCCGCTCGCCGGGCAGATAGAAGTGGGTGGGCGTATGGGTGGCTGCCATATTCAGCAGCAGGAAGACGCGCCCAGACAGCGCGGCCAGCCGCTGAGTAGCCAAGTCAATTTGCACCCGTGCCGAATCAGGATTCTTCACCCCACTGGCAGGCGACCAGTACGCCTCCTGAAAGAGGGCCGGCAGGGCGCTCCCCAGGGCCGTGCGGCTGTTGAAAAAACCCACGCCACCGACGCAGACCGTATGGTAGCCCCGCGCCGCCAGCGCGGCTGGCAGCGTGGCTTCTTCAAAGGTGAAGGTGCGCCCCGAGGTACTGGCGCTGCCCTCAAACTGCGCGGCAAATAAGCGGGGATGGCGCCCAGGCCGCGCGGGGGTCGGCAGAAATCCGGCCAGAAATGCCTGATGTGCGGCGTAGGTAAAGCTGCCGGGCGTGTGCCGCTGCTCCCACTGCCCACCGGGCAGCAGCGGCGCCAGCGTCGGCAGTTCGCCGGCTGCTAATGCCGCCTGGGCCACGTCGTAGCGCAGGCTGTCCAGGGTCAGCAGGACCACGTCGCAGGCAGGAATCAGGGCGCGGGCGTTCAGCATCGGGCCACCGCCTGCACCGGCTCGGCCGTTTCTTCCAGCGCGCGCAATTGGGCGCCGTAGGTGTCCAGACCATTCACCCGCACGCCCCGGTGATAGTCGCCGAAGGCGTTGACCTCCAGCACCGCCACGCGGCGAAACCCAGGGGTCAGCAGCACGTCCACCCCGCCGTACAGGGCGCCGGGAAAGGCGGCCAGTGCGTGTTCGGCCACCTGGCCAATCTGTGCCCAGCGCGCCGGTCCTACGGCGGCCTTCAGGGCCTCCAGGTCGCCGCGCTCATTGCCCAGATGGAGGTTGGTGATGGGCCCGGCGGCCGAACGCACCAGGGTGTGCTGCGCCCGCCCGCCGATCACCACCATCCGCAAGTCCACCGTGCGCCCCTGGAAACTGGCCTTGGGCAGCCAGCGTTCTACGTGCAGGCGGTGGGGGGCCAAGGCATCCAGCAGGGCGTGGACCTCCGGCCCCCCCTCGTAGCGCACCAGGCGGCGGGAATTGTAGGGCCGCCCGTCCACCAGCCGCACGGTGGTCATGGCCGAGACCCGCGGCCCCTGCCACTGCAGCGCCACTGCCCCGGACGCGCTGGACCCGTAGGTCAGTTTGACGAACACCCGCGACCAGCCGCGCGCCGTGGCGGCGGCTATCAGTTCTTCGGCCGAATGGACTTCCGGAAGGGCCTCGGGCACCGGGACCCCGGCCGCGTGCAGGCGGGCGTGGGTCGCGGCCTTGTCGAACATGGTCAGGATGTGATCCCTTCGCTGCATCCGGCGGTGTGGCGGGGCCTGGGCCAGAGCGGCGTCCACCTCGGCCAGGTAACGGCTGAATCCGGCGTACCAGGCGCGCATGGGCGCCAGCTCGCCGCCGGCCAGGTCGCCGGGGACGCCGCCCCCCAGCCGAATTAACGCTTCCTCGGTGGCGATCTCTTCGCCGGTAGAGTCCAGCCGCACTACGCTGCCGGGCCGCACCAGCGAGGCCAGGTCTACGGCGCCGCGCAGCACGTCCAGCGGCGCCACCACCCGCGCGGGTGGGCGGCCCTGTTCGGCCAGCGACGCCTGAAACGCCCGCACGCGGCGGCTCTCCGGCGGCGCAATCAGCAGCAGGTCGGCCGTCATTCGCCCAGAGCCACAAACCGCCAGTCGTCGTCGGGATCTCCGGCCTCGTCGGCGTCCACCTGGGGGCCCAACGCTTCCAGGCGCGCCACGGTGTCCGGCGTACAGAAATGATGCCGAATGACAAGGTGCGGCAACCGCGCGACCCGTTCGCTGCCCAGGAGAGCGGCGGCGCCCTCATCCGACAGGGTGCCGAGCGAGAGGTCCAGGGTATCCAGACCGTCCAGCACCGGAGCGCCGGCCAGCACCTGCGCGAGTTGGTCCTGAAATTCACTGTTTTTCAGCCCCAGATAGCGCAGGTGCGGCAAGAGGGTGCCGCCCAGTAATGGGCTCAGGTCATCGGCGCTGCCGGTGGCGCCGTAATTGACGGCCCCGAAATACAGTTCCAGGTGGTGCAGCGCGGGCAGCCGCGCGCCCATTACCTCACGGATGACCTCGCCCGGTAAGCCCCCAGACTGCAGAATGAGCAGTTGCAACTCGGGCAAGTCCAGCTGGCCGAGGCTGAGGTTGTTGCCACCGCGCACTCCCAGGTGCGTCAGGCCCTGATAGGCCGCCAGCAGCGGCGAGAGGTCGCCCTGCTCAATCCACGAAATCTCGTTCTCCTCGGCGGTAATGTCACCGAAGAACAGCACGCGCAGCGCAGGCAGACGGTCGCGCGCCGTGACCAGCGCCTCCACGACTGCGGTGGGCGGCTCGTTGTTGCCCTGACCGTCCCACCAACCGACCACCAGCCCTGGGGTCGCCTCCACGCCCGGCAGGGTCAGGAAGATGCGGAAGCGTTCGGGCCAGGAGTCCTCATCGTCCCAGTCCAGAGCGATGCGGGCCACCGAGGTCGCCGGGTCGGGCAGCGGGTCGCCCGGCACCCAGGAGACCACGTCAAAGTCACCAAAGCGGGTCAGGTGATCGTAAATCGCCACAGTTATTCTCCCAGCGCCACGTAGCGCCAGTCATCCTCTGCGTCCTGCGGGTCCGAGACATCCAGTTCCACGCCCTGCTGCTCGGCCCAGGCGATCAGCTGGTCCCGCACCTCATCGGACAGCCAGTTGAAAGCCAGGTCCAGCTTTTTCAGGTGGCCCAGCGCGGGATTGTCCAGCAGGGCGCGGCCGCCCTCGTCGGTCAGCACGCCCATCGAGAGGTCCAGCACCTCCAGCCGCTGCGTGACCGGCGCCGCCACCAGCAACTGAGCAATCTGGTCCTGATGGTCGCTGTTTTTCAGCCCCAGATAGGTCAGCCGGGAAAACCGGGTGCCGTCCAGAATGGGGGTCAGGTCGTCGGCGCTGTTCGTCGCGCCGTAGTCCTCGGTGCCCAGATACAGCTCCAGGTGACGCAGCGCTGGCAGGTCGGCGGTCATCACCTGCCGCACCAGTTCGGCGCTCAAGCCACCCGCCTCTACTGTTAGGGTGTCCAGCGCAGACAGAGAGAGGGCGGGCAATTCCAGATTATTGCCGCCCCGGATGCCCAGGTGGGTCAGGCCCGGAAACGCCATGACCAGCGGCGAGAGGTCCGTATTGTTAATCCACGACACCTCGTGTTCCTCGGCCGAGATGTCGTTGAGGTACAGCACCCGCAGCTCTGGAAAACGGGGCGCGGCGGCCCGCAGCGCCTTGACCCAGACCTCATTCGGGTCCTCATCTATCAGGGTGTCCACGCCCCAGTACCCGACCACCAGGCCCTGAATCTGCTCTACGCCAGGCTGCGCCAGGAAGGCGGCCAGCAACTCTGACCAGGCGTGCTCGCCGTCAAAGTCGGTGCTGATGCGGTGGATCACGCGCTGTGGGTCGCCCAGGGCGTCCCCTGGCTGCCACTGCACGATGTCGTAGCCGGCAAAGCTTTCGAGGTTGCCATACGAGGAGGCCATGCCCCGTAGCTTATACGTCTGCTGGTGGGGCTGCCTCTGGACCTGACCCCAGTTGATAGAGGGCGAGACCAGTAAGCTTCGCCCCTTGCTGAACCCTACTTCTCTAGCGGTTCAGATACAGCTGAAAGTCGTAGATTTCCTGGGCCTGGGCGCGCACGATGTCACGGGCCAGTTTCAGAACGGCGGGCGAGCGCGAGGTGGTCAGGGCGCCGGTGGCCATCGTCACGGCGCTGGCGTGATGGCCCACCATGCCCTGCACGAACACGCGGTCGCGGCTGACACCCGCAGCAGCTTTCAGGCGGCCCAGCATAGACGCCATCTCGGCGGTCATGCGGGCAGCGGCAGCCGTGTCGCGGCCTCCAGCCAGCAGCGTGTTCATCTGACGAATCTCCCGCTCCTGGGCTTTAAGAATAGTCTGCGCCCAGCCTTTGACTTGGGCGTTCTTGGTGGTCGCCAGCACCAGCTTGCTCATCTGGACGGCCGCAACGTGGTGGGCCACCATGCCGCTCAGGAAGGTGCGGTCGGAGCTGGGAGCCGTCATAGCGCCGTGGGCACTATGGTCGGTCTGGGCCAGGGCACTACCACACAGCAGCAGGGCTAGCATCGGGCGAATCGGGATAGTCATAGGGTCTCCTGGGGACGAGGTTGGGTGAGGACAGGGACGGCCGCGGCTGGCTGGGGCCGCAGGGCCGGCTGTACACGGCGCAGGCGCAGGGCGTTGCTGAGCACGAAGACACTGCTCAGGCCCATCGCAGCGGCGGCCAGCACTGGGCTAAGCTGCCAGCCGAAGACGGGAGACAGCGCCCCGGCCGCCACCGGAATGAGCAAGACGTTGTAGGCAAAGGCCCAGAACAGTCCCAGGCGGATGTTGCGCAGGGTCGCGCGGCTGAGGGTGACGGCCGCCGGCACGCCGCGCAGGTCGCCGCCCATCAAAATTATGTCGGCGGTCTCGACAGCCACATCGGTGCCGGTGCCGATGGCCACACCGACATCCGCCTGGGCCAGCGCGGGGGCGTCATTGATGCCGTCGCCCACAAAGACCACGCGGCGCCCGCCCGCCTGCAAAGCCTGCACCACCGTCTGCTTTTCACCTGGCAGGACCTCGGCGCGCACCTGGGCAATCCCCAGTTGCCGGGCCACCGCCTGCGCGGCGCCTTCATGATCGCCCGTGACCATCACGACCTCCAGCCCCTGGGCCTGCAGGGCGCGCACGGCCTCGGCGCTGCCGGGCTTGAGGGGGTCAGCTACACCCAGCAGCCCACGGAGCTGACCGTCCACAGCGGCGTAGACGGGAGTGCGGCCCAGCTCGGCCAGGCGCAGAGCCGCCTCGGCCAGCGGCTCTGCGTCCACGCCAGCCTGTGCCATCAGCCGCGCGTTGCCCACCTGAACCTGTTGCCCTGCCACGCGCGCGTCCAGGCCAAAACCAGGGCGGGCCTGGACTCCCTCGGCCAGGGGCAGCGTCAGGCCACGGTCCTGCGCCGCCGCCACGATGGCGCGGGCCAGCGGGTGTTCACTGGCCGTTTCGGCAGCGGCCACCAGGGCCAGCAGGGCCTGCTCGTCCACGCCATCCACTGTCAGCAGGTCGGTCAGGTGAGGACGCCCCAAGGTGATGGTGCCGGTCTTGTCCAGCGCGACCACCTGGGCGGCTTGCAGACCTTCTAACGCGGCGCCACTGCGAAACAGCACCCCCAACTCGGCGGCGCGGCCAGTGCCCACCATGACACTGGTGGGCGTGGCCAGCCCCATCGCGCAGGGGCAGGCGATAATCAGCACCGCCACCGTGTTCACCAGCGCCTGTCCTAGGGCTCCGGGCCCACCGAAGGCCAGCCAGGCCGCGAACGTCAGCGCAGCGATAGCCAGCACCACGGGCACGAACACCACCACAATGCGGTCGGCGAGCGCCTGCACGGGGGGCTTGGTGGCCTGCGCCCGCTCGACCAGCGCCATGATCTGGGCCAGTGCGGTGTCTCCCCCCACCTTCGTTGCGCGCATGTGCAGCGCGCCGTGCCCGTTCAGGGTCCCGCCAGTCAGGACTGCCCCTGACGTTTTCTCGACGGGCACGCTCTCGCCGGTCAGCATGGACTCATCCACGAACGACTGTCCAGAGACGACCTCGCCGTCCACCGGAATCTTATCGCCGGGGCGCACCAGCAACAGGTCGCCGGCGCGCACCTCCTCTACCGGCACATCCACGCCCTGCCTGGCGCGCAGCACATGCGCCGTTTTGGGCTGAAGCTGCAATAGGGCCCGCATGGCAGCGCTGCTGCGGCCCTTGGCAATGGCCTCAAACAGTTTGCCCAACAGAATCAGGGTGATGACCACCGCCGACGCTTCAAAGTAAACATGCGCTGTGCCGGCAGGAAATAAGCCAGGGGCCACCGTGACCAGGGCGGAATACAGGAAGGCCGCCCCGGTGCCCAGCATCACCAGCGTATTCATATCCGGCGAGCGGTGCCGCAGCGCCTGCACACCCAACCGCAGGAAACGGCGGCCAGGGCCAAACTGCACCGGGGCCGCCAGCGCCAGCATGACCCAGTTCAGGTCACGCTCATTGACCAGCCCGGTTAGCCACATATGCACCGGCATGAACAGCATGGGCACCATCGCCAGCAGGAACAGAGGCACGGCGAAGGCGGCACTGAGAATCACATCTCGGCGCAGACGCGCCACCTCCTGGGCACGGGGGTCGGCAGCAGTCTGGGTAGGCGCCGGCTGCGGGGTCTCATATCCGGCACTTTGGACGGCGGCGCGCAGTTCGGCGGCCCCGACCACAGCGGGCAGGTAGCGCACCTGGGCGCGTTCAGTCGCCAGGTTCACGCTGGCGCCCAGAACACCGGGGGTCCGGGTCAAAGCACGCTCCACCCTCCCCACGCAGTTGGCACACGTCATGCCGCCCACAGCAAAGTCAGCAGTCTCGACCTGCGGTTCGTACCCGGCGTCCTGCACCCGTGCCAGCAGGGCCGCTGCATCCACCTGGGTAGGGTCGTAGGTGACGGTGGCCCGTTCGGTGGCCAGATTGACGGCGGCACTCTGCACGCCGGGCGTCCTCGTCAGGGTGCGCTCCACCCGGCCCACGCAGTTGGCGCAGGTCATCCCGCTCAGCCCAAATTCCAACGTGGCGCTCACTTTGCCTCCCTTGCCCTAAAGAGCAATCCCCCCCAGGGGGATAAGAGGAGACTACCTCCTTCCAACTTCTTTGACAAGGTGAATGTACGTTCATTGGAGACACCTTTCCAAGTATCCCCCCCAGGGGGCTCCAACCAAAGTTGAGCTGTCTGGGAGTGTCTGCCACCGAGTGCGGAACGAACCCCCTCGTCAAGGCGCCAGACTTCGCGCGGGTCAAGGTTTGCCCTGAGCTGTACAGAATGTTCAGCGAATGAGTGACGCCGTGCATCGCAGTAGAGGCACAATGCGTGCCTCCTGAATTGTTTTGGTATTTTGTTCAGGATTTTCTTGACAATATGCAGATCTTCCAGTTAACTGAGCAGCAGAAGGCGGGCCCCGCTGCAAGACGTCATTCAGATTCGTGACGACTGGTCTAGGGCATTAGATTGGCCGACCTTCGTACCTAATTTTCCAAAGCAGTTCTTTCAGGCGGTGCGCTGTACTGCCGACCGCCGTGCTCAACGAGAGGTGCCCTCATGGAATGGTTTGCTGGCCTGAATGTGCTGAGCTTGGAATCGCGCCGCAGTGAAGAAATCGACGCCCTGATTCGCCAGTACGGCGGCGCGCCGCAGGTCGCTCCCAGCATGCGCGAGGCGAAGCTGGACCTGAGTGCTCCTCTAGCACAGTTTGGACGCGACCTGGCCGCTGGCGACATTCACGCCGTGGTCTGCCTGACCGGCGTGGGCACCCGCGTGTTCCTGAAAGAACTCACCGCCCAGGCCCCTGAGCACCTAGACGCGCTGAGGGAGGTGCCGCTGGTGGCCAGCACAGGCCGGGCCGCCCAGAGCCTGCTTTCGTTTGGGCTCTCCAGCGTGCCTGTGGCCCGGCCCGGCAGCTGGCACGAGGTCACGGAGCACCTGCTGAGCACCCTGACCCGTGGGCAGCACGCCGCTGTGCTGGAATACGGCGAGAGCCTGCCACCTGCCCTGCGGCGCGAACTGGGGCACGCCGGCCTCCGGGTCACCTCGGTGCCGGTCTACCGCTGCGCCTTTCCGCAGGACACTGGCCCGCTGGCCCGCGCGGTGCGCGACGTGGTGCTGGGCGGCCCTGACCTGCTGCTGCTGTCCAGCGGCACGCAACTGCTGCATTTTCTCAAGTATGCCGAGAAGATGAATCTGCTGGAAGAAACCCGCGCGGGCCTGCGCCGCCTGGTCACGGTCAGTATTGGGCCTGCGTGCAGCGAGGCCGCCGCTGACCTGGGCCTGCACATTGATCTGGAGGCCGACCCCCACAAGATGACCATGCTGGTGCGTCTGGCGGCTCAGCATGGACCGGCACTGCTGGCGCAGCGGCTGGGCCGCGCCGGCTAAGGGCCGATGTTGGGGCTGCGGTCAGCCGCTAATGCTTGAACTGACCCTGTCCATGCGCCCGCGTCCTCCAGCAGTGAGACCAGACCCATCCACCTCTTTGGCCAAATTTGACCGAGCAGCACGCAGAATGAACCCGCCGACAATCCCGTTCTCAGGTCACAGAACTGCTCTAGGCTAAGCTCCTGATGATGACTGACGCCTGTTTGACCTGGCCCCCCGCTCCGTGTCCGCCGCTGCGCGCTGGGGGCCGGCCATGAGCGGCGGCCTGGTGGCGCTGCTGGACGATGTGGCCGCCGTTGCGCGCCTGGCGGCCGCCTCTATTGACGACATCGGCGCCGCCGCCGCCAAAGCCGGGGTTAAGGCCGTGGGCGTCGTGGTGGACGACACTGCCGTGACCCCCCGCTACGTCACCGGCTTCCGGCCCGAGCGCGAGTTGCCCATTATCTGGCGCATCGCGCGCGGTTCTCTACGCAACAAGGTGCTATTCATCCTGCCGGTGGCGCTGCTGCTCAGCCAGTTTCTGCCGGGGGCCATCACGCCGCTCCTGATGCTCGGCGGCGCGTACCTGTGCTTTGAAGGCGCCGAGAAACTGGTTGAAGCCTTTGGCGGGCACCACGAAACCGAGGCCCAGACCGAAGCCAAGCTCAGCAGCGAGGCCCACGAGCAGCAGATGGTGGCCGGCGCCATCCGCACAGACTTTATTCTGTCGGCCGAAATCATGGCCATTTCGCTGGCCGAGGTGGCGAGCGAGCCGTTTGCCCTACGCGCCGTCATTCTGGTGGTGGTGGCCCTGCTGATTACCGCGCTGGTGTACGGCGTGGTGGGCCTGATCGTCAAGATGGATGACTTTGGCCTGCGGCTGGCCCAGAGCGGCTCGGGCGCGGCCCAGGCGCTGGGGCGCGGACTGGTGCGCGGCATGCCAGTGGTACTGGGCGCGCTGTCGGTGATCGGCACGGCGGCCATGCTGTGGGTGGGCGGCCATATCGTGGTAGACGGCCTGGACAAATTTGGTTTTGGCGCGCCTGCACACTTTATTCATGACCTGGCGGTGTCGGCCGGGCACGCCGTCCCCTTCGCCGAAGGCGTCGTCGAGTGGCTGGTCGAAACCATCGGGTCGGGTCTGGTGGGCCTGCTGATTGGTGGGGTTATCGTGGCCCTCCTGCACCTGCGTCCCGGCAAGAAAGCCGCCCACTGATGGCCGCCCTCCCTGCTTTTCTGCCCCTCACACCCCGGTTTCACCCACGGGTCTGGGGCGGCACGCGCCTGGCCCCCGTCAGCCCAGACGGCACCCCCATAGGCGAGGCCTGGCTGGCCGATGGGCAAAGTGTGGTGGCCAGTGGTCCCCAGGCTGGGCAGACCGTGCAGGCGCTGATGACCGCTGAGCCTCATGCCCTCCTGGGCCAATCCAATGCGCGTGAAACCTTTCCTCTGCTGATCAAGCTGCTGGACTGCCAGGACTGGCTGAGTGTGCAGGTTCACCCCAACGACGACGAGGCCCGCGCCCTGGTGGGCCCAGGTGAACGCGGCAAGACCGAAGCCTGGCATGTGCTGGAGGTGGAACAGGAAGGCGCTCTGCTGGCAGGTGTCACGGCTGGAACCACCCCAGAGGCGCTGGCGGGGGCCATCCGGGAAGGCAGCGTGCTGACCTGCTGCGAGCGGCACCACCCAGCGCCCGGCGACACGCTGCTGATTCCGGCTGGGACGCTGCACGCACTGGGCCCAGGGCTCCTGATCTACGAGGTGCAGCAGGCGTCAGATACGACCTACCGCGTCTACGACTGGGACCGCCCAGCCAGCGCGGGGCGCACCCTGCACATAGAAGAATCGGTGCGGGTCACGAAACCAGAAGCGCAAGCACAGTGGACGCCAGCCTCAATATCGGATGGCGTGGGTGAACTCACGGCCTGCGAGTTCTTTACCTTACGCGGGGTAACGGGTGACAGCACGCTGACCCTGGGCGGCCGATGTGCTCTGGTGACGGCGGTAGAGGGTGAGGTGACCCTGACTGCTGGTACAGAAACACTCACCCTGACCTCCTACGACACAGCGCTAATTCCGGCCGCCACAGGTGACGTGCAGGTAACAGGCAGCGGGCGGGTGCTGGTCGCACAGGAGGGGCCGCAGGACTGACCGGGGAAGCGCCCCTTTCCTCAGCCGGTATGGGTTGAAAAGGTCTGAAAGAGCAGCGGTGCGGAGTGAACGGCCTAATGACCTTTCGGGGCTGGAGCTGTGACAGATGGTTTCCGTCGAGAGATGCCGCCCACAACGCTCACACACTCCGAAATGCAAACCTTTGTTCACGCCCGGCACCCGCTTTGCTGCTACGCAGCTCTCCGAGGACGCGCGGGGCGACCCGTTTGGGCACAAGATTCAATAGGGCGTTGTCTCAGCCCTAGGTTCAGCGCAAACTGTCTTGCCCATCAAACAAAACACTGCGCCTGCTCTGCCCAGCAATCAACCAGCAGGTGACCGACCAGTTTCTTGCTGGCCATGGCTGGGGTCATGCCCGCCCGGCGGTGCCTGAGTCACCAGCCAGGCCGTGACCCCCAGGGCCGCCAGCAGCAGCAGGCTTTCGCGCGCCAGGTGCGGACGCACCCCGTCCGCATTCGCACGACGCCCGAAGGCCCGGCGCACAAGCACGGCCATTCCCAGGGCCAGGGCCACCAGCACCAGCTTGAGAAGCAGGGCTTGCCCATAGCCCGTGCCGGGCCACTGTGCGGCCAGCGGCAGGTGGGTCCGGGCCATCAGGAAGCCGGTGGCGGCCAGCACGGCCACGCAGGTCAGCGCCACCGGGGTAAAACGCCGCGCCAGAGCCCAGGACGGGCGACCCAGCAGGGTCAGCACCCCGCCCAGCCAGACACTCATGGCGCCGGCGTGCAGCGCGTGTTCGGCGCGGGTCCAGGCGCCGTGGCCCGAGCCGTGGCCTACCCCGGCCGCGCCCCACAAGGTCACCGCTGCGCCCAGCAGCAGCCCCAGCCAGGGCCAGCGCCCCGATTCGGCGGCCAGCAGCAGGGCGGCGCCCATCAGGCCAGTGAGCATGGCGCGGCCAGTGCCAGTGCCAGTCAGGTACGCTTGCACATCTGCCGGGGCAGTGAACCCCAACGCCCCCAGGGTCAGGGCCACCTGAAGGCCCCAGCCCAGCAGCAGCAGCGCGCCGCCCGCCAGGGGCCAGCGCAGACGCGGAAAGCCCGGTGTCCAGACCCGCCGGGCCAGGACGCCGCCCAGCAGCAGCACCAACCCGGCATACACCGCCCCCGTGGCGACAGACAGCATGCTTACTTCACGCGGAAGGTGCTCAGGCCCGTCACTGGATGTCCGTCCTCTGAGAGCAGTTTCCAGGCCACCACATAGAGGCCGGGCTTCAGACCAGGCTTCAGGGGCACGCTGACCTGCGCGGCCAGCCCCGTGGTTTTGTGTGCCCGGCTGGCCAGCGCGGCCGACTCGGCGCCCTGGCTCAGGGCCTTCTGGGCGGCCACCTGTGCGGTCTGCCCGGTCGGCAGCGCCATCACCCGCAGGGTGCTAAAGCGCAGCTCAATGGGTTCACTAAAGGTCAGGCGCACGGCCTGAGGCGCGGCCACCGTGGCCCCCTGGGCAGGGCTGACAGCCGTGACAGCCGTATGGGCCAGGGACACGCCCCCCAGGGCGAACATCAGGCTCAAAAACAGGTGTTTCATGGAACTTCACCTCCGGTGGGCAGACCAGACGGGCGCCTGACCTGCCCTCAGTGGATCGCTGGTCATCTCTGGATGAGCAGGCGAAGCGAGAAGCGAAGAAGGAACGTCGCGGTGGAAATGAAGAGGCTCCGGCGCCCGTCTGATGGCGTGGCCTATAAGCTGCGGAGGTCTTGGCCTGTTACTTCAGGGTCGTCTTGCTGGCAGGGCTGCTCGCCGGGTCGGTGTCATCCCAGGCGACCACACTGCCGTCACTGTAGGTCTGGTAGACCTTCCAGGCCAGCTCGCCGGGCGCCGCTGGATTGCGCGCCTGGAAAAAGAAGCGGGCGTACTCCATGGGCGCCACGCGGCCCTTCCAGACCACCTCTGTGACCAGGCCATCCGCGTTTTTTCTAACTGTACGGGTAAAGCCAGGCGTGACCTGAAACCGGCTGATGCTGACGCCCGCCGGCACCACCAGCCGAATCTCGGTGGTGCTGATGTCTTTTTCGGTGGGCACGTTCAGGCGGTAGGTTTCACTGGCACCGACCTTGCTTTCGGTCAGGCCGCCTTCAGTGCGGACAGTGGCGTGGGCAGCGGCGAGCGGCAGCAGGAGGGCGGCCGACAGGGCCAGCAGGAATGCAGGAAATTTCATGGGGAACCTCGGTGGGTATGGGGGCGCGGCAGGCATGTCCAGCCACCCGGTAAGGGGGCTGAGACAGGCCTTTGAGGGCAGACCGTCAACCGAGGACAGGGGGCGCGCGGGGCTGGGGGCCGCGCTGGGGCGCCAGCACAGGTCGCTGGGCGGTGGGAACGCGTGCCGCTTGAGACGCCGGGAGAGCAACAAAGAGCAACGCCCCTCCGGCTTCCAGGGCAAAGGCCGCCGTGAAGCAGAAAGGGCAGTGCGCGCCGTGGTCGACGCGGTGGGGCGGGGCATTGGGCGCCGCGTCGCTCAGGGCCGTCGCGGAGGACTGGGGCGCCGGGTGACTCCGATCTACCTCTTCTGGTGGCTGGTGGCTACGGCCCGCGTGGGCTGCGCTGCGGGCGTGGGCCTCAGTCCTCTCGGCCAGCCCAGGCAGGGGCGCCGCCGTCACCCGGAGCAGCGGCGCCAGGGCAGGCCCTACCGGCCCCGTCACGCGGCCCAGGAAGGCAAACGAGGCGAGCAGGCACAGCAGGGCCAGCAGCCAGCGCTGCCCCCTACTTGCTCGCCTCTGCTGTCTCACGCGGGCCAGCATAGAGCGGGGGGACGGTGCAGGTGTCCTGCGGCCGTCCCCCGTCCCTCTACCCGGCAGGCTTTAGCCGAAGCGGCCCGTCACGTACGCCTCAGTGCGCTCGTCGCGCGGCGAGGTAAAAATCTGGTCGGTGACGCCGTGTTCCACAAGGTCGCCGTTCAGGAAGAACGAGGTGGTATCCGAGACCCGCGCTGCCTGGTGCATGTTGTGGGTCACGATAATGATGGTCGTCACCTGCTTGAGGCCGGTCATCAGTTCCTCAATCTTGGCCGTGCTGGCGGGGTCCAGGGCGCTGGTGGGTTCGTCCATCAGCAGGATTTCAGGCTCCACGGCCAGGGCGCGCGCGATACACAGGCGCTGCTGCTGCCCGCCCGACAGGCCGGTGGCAGGCGTCTTGAGCCGGTCTTTGACCTCCTCCCACAGCGCGGCGCCGCGCAGCGAACGCTCGGCCATCTCCATCAGGCGCTTGCTGTCGCGGATGCCCGCCAGCTTGAGACCCGAGACCACGTTGTCAAAGACGCTCATGGTGGGAAAGGGGTTGGGCTTCTGGAACACCATGCCCACGCGGCGGCGCATGGCCACCGGGTCCACGCCCGCGCCGTAGACGTTCTCGCCGTCCAGCAGGATGGTGCCCTCCACGCGGGCGCCGGGGGTCAGGTCGTGCATTCGGTTAATAGCCCGCAGGAAGGTGGTCTTGCCGCAGCCCGAGGGGCCGATCAGGGCGTTGACACTGCCACGCTGCACGGTCAGGTCCACGCCGCGCACGGCCTGCTTGTCGCCGTAGAAGATATTGACGTTCTGGGCACTGAGGATGGGGGTCACAGAGGTACGGCTCCTTTACTTGCGGCGGCTGGCGCGGCGGGCCAGCAGACTGGTGAGGAAAATCAGGGTGATGAGCAGCAGGGCGCCCGCCTTGGCCAGGCGCTGGTTCTCGTCGTAGGCGCTGGTGGCGCCCCGGTAGATTTCCAAGGGCAGGGCGCTCATGGGTTTGGTCGGGTCCACGTTGATCTGGTTGTTGCCGAAGGCCGTGAACAGCAGCGGCGCCGCCTCGCCGGCCACGCGGGCCAGGGCCAGCATCACGCCGGTCACGATGCCCCCAGCGGCGGCCGGCAGCACGATGCGCAGCGTCACCAGCCACTTGGGCAGCCCCAGGGCCAGGCCAGCTTCGCGCACCGTCTGGGGCACCAGCTTGAGCACTTCCTCGGTGGTGCGCACCACGATAGGAATCATCAGGAAGCCCAGCGCCACCGCGCCTGCCAGCCCCGAGAAGCCAAATTGCAGCACGATCAGCCCGTAAGCCACCAGGCCCATCACGATGGCGGGAATCCCGGCCAGCACGTCGCTGACCATGCGAATGGTGGGCATCAGGGGGTGGCGGGGGTACTCGGCCAGAAAGATGCCGCCGGCGACTCCCACCGTCACCCCCAGGAGACTGGCCATCGCCAGCATCTCGACGCTGCCTAGGATGGCGTTGGCCAGGCCGCCGCCGGTCTCGCCCTCGGGGGCGGGCACCCTGGTAAAGAAGTCCAGGTTCATGGCCCCCAGACCCTCGCGGAGCAGGTACAGGAAAATCAGAATCAGGGGCGCGACCACCAGCAAGGTGGCCAGGAGAATCAGGCCGCCCATCAGCAGGTTCTGTGCGCGCCGGACGGGACTGAGGCCGTGGCGGCGGGCGGGCGCCTGGGTGGCAGCGCTCATCATTGAATCCCCTTGGGTGTCAGGCGCGCGATGATCAGCCGGGCCACGAAGTTAACAGCCACGCTTAGGACAAACAGGCTCAGGCCCAGGGTCACCACGCTGGAGCGGTGCAGGGCCTCCTGCGCGTCCCCGAACTGGTTGGCAATCACCGAGGCCATGGTGCTGGCGCCGCCCCAGATGCTTTTCAGAAGGTCCTGGCTGTCCCCGATGACCATGGCCACCGCCAGTGTTTCGCCCAGCGCGCGGCCCAGGGCCAGAATCACGCCGCCCAGAATGCCGGCGCGGGCGTAGGGCAAGATGGCGCGCGAAATGACCTCCCATTTGGTCGCGCCCAGCGCGTACATGGCTTCACGCTGATCCTGCGGCACCAAGCGGATGACATCGCGCGCCACCGACGCCGTGTAGGGCAGAATCATGACCGTCAGGATGATAACGGCCAGGGCGAGACCGCGCCCGTCAAAACTACTCGGGACGAAAAGGCACTGCAAGTTGGTCTGCCCGCTGTCCCAGAGGGTTTTGCAACTGGTGTACAGGGCGAGCTTTCCTGGATCGGTAAAAAAGCCCTGTTCCCAGCGGCTGAGCACCGGTGCAAGCACGAACAGCGCCCACAGGCCGTAGACCACGCTGGGCACGGCGGCCAGCAGTTCAATCAGGTAACCGACCGGGTTGGCCAGCCACTTGGGGGCGTATTCCGCCACGAACAAGGCACTGGCCACGGCCAGCGGCACACTGATGACGAGCGCCACCAGGCTGGTCACCAGGGTCCCCATCACCATGGCCACCGCGCCGTACTCGTTTTGCACCGGATTCCAGACACGTTGGAAGAAAAACGGCAGGCCGATGTTTTGAAGGGTCGGCCAGGACTCGCGGCCCAGCTGATAGACACTGAGGACGAAGACAAGCACGATAATGCCGGCCAGCAGCAGAATCAGGCCCTGAAACACACGGTCAGAGGCGCTGCTGAGGCCAGCAGGGCGCGGCGGGCGGGTGTGGGTGGGTTCGCTCATGAGTTCATGACCCCTCCGGGGCCTTCGTCTTCAGTTCACACGGGCTTCGTCAGCGCCGCGTCAGGTGCGGGCGGCGGCGGGCAGATTGATCAGGACGGAGCGGGGTCAGCGCTGCTCAGGCCCACAGAAAGGCGGCGCCCGCCCCTGGGGGAAAGCGCCGCCAACGTGGAAGGTCTTCTTTACAGCTTCTTGCCGTCGAAGGTCATCTTGTTCAGGATGCTCTTGGCCTTGTTGGCGGCGGCAGCGGGCAGCTTGGCGTAGTCCAGCGGCTCGTTGTAGCCCTGGCCGGTCGTGACCATCCAGCCCAGCAGGTCTTTCAGGGCCTTGGCCTGGGCCTGGGTACGGCTGCCGTACTTCTGCTCCTGGTAGAAGATGACGTAGGTAAAGCTGGCAATCGGGTAGGCGTCGGCGTTGGCGCTGTTGGTCAGACTGACGCGGGTGTCGGCCGGAATGACCACACCGTTGGCGGCCAGCGCGGCGGGGCCGTTGTCGGCCAGCACGAACTTGCCAGCGCGGTTTTGCACGCTGCCGAAAGGCAGTTTGTTCTGCTTGGCGTACACCAGTTCCACGTAGCCGATGGCGCCGGGGGTGCTTTTCACCACGCCCGCCACGCCGTCGTTGCCGCGTGCGCCGGTGCCCACGGGCCACTGCAGGCTGTTGCCCACACCGACCTTGCTCTTCCACTCACTGCTGACCTTGGCCAAGTAGTCGGAAAACACGTAGGTCGTGCCCGAGCCGTCGCTGCGGCGGGCCACCGTGATGGGCAGGGGCGCGATGGTGACGCCGGGGTTCAGGGCCGTGATGGCCTTGTCGTTCCAGGTCTTGATTTTGCCCAGGTAGATGTCGGCCAGCACCTTACCGGTGAACTTGAGGGGCGCGGTCACGCCCGGCAGGTTGTAGGCGGGCACCACGGCGCCGATGGCCGTGGGGATGTGCAGCAGCTGACCGGGGGCGTCTTTCATGGCCTCGTCGCTCATGGGGTTGTCGCTGCCAGCGAAGTCCACAGTGCGCTCCAGAATCTGTTTCTGGCCTGCGCCGCTGCCCACCGACTGGTAGTTCACGGCCACGCCCTTGTCGTTCTTGTATTCGGCAAACATCTTGCTGTACAGGGGGAAGGGAAAGCTGGCGCCCGCGCCAGTCACAGTGGACTGGGCGGCGGCCATGGTCACGGTGAGGGCAGCAGCCAGAGCAAACATCTTCTTCATGGCTGGCAGTGTGCCCGGCGATTGTCAGCGCCGCGTCACGTTCCAGAGGCACCCTTTAAGGCTTCCCTGAGCCTTCCCGTGACGGCGTGATCTTCAGGTGGTTGCCGGCTGCGGCGCATGGGCGGCCAGGACTGCGTGGGCCACAGCGGCCACCAGGTCAGGCAGCACCCCAAAGGAATACGGCTTATACACCCGCTCCAGCCACTGGTGGTAGTCGCGGCCCCACGGCCCCAGGTTGATGCACGGCAGGCCGGCGGGCAGCGCCTGAATCTGCGCTTCCTTGACGGGCGTATTGGCATTCACGAAGGCCACGTCGGCCGCGTCGCCGTGCCCGAACCAGCTCATGTCGCTGATGCCGGTAAAAACCGCCCGCTCCACGACCTCGGCGCCGCATGCCGCGCACGCCTGCGCCAGCGCCGCGCGCAGAACCTCTAAGGCGTGGGCATCGTCTCCGTATGGGGCCAGGTGGGTGTGCGGGTAGTGCAGAGAGGCAAAGCCGAGCACTGCCGCTGGCCCCAGCAGGCCCGCCGCGTCCCAGAGCCAGCCGGTCAGCGCGGCACTCCGGGTCGGGTAATCCAGGTGCCCCAGGGTGTCGGCATAGGCCGCGAAAGCACGAGCGAAGTCGGGGTGCTGCTCGGCCGCCTGCGCCATCAGATCGGCCACCGTCAGGACCAGGGGCGTGGCCCCGTGGGCGGCGCTGGCCTGTTCACCCAGGGCCTCGGCGCGGCGGCGCAAGGTGGCCAGGGCATCCTCCAGTGTGGTCTGGGCCACCCGCTGAAAGCTGCCCAGCACCGCCGAGGCGTCCAGACCGTGCGTCAGGCTGTTCACACACAGCCAGGCGCGGGCAGGCGTGGTCACGTCGTAATAGGTTTTCAGGTCGGTCTGTTTGAGCAGGGTGGGAGGCGTCCCTATGAGGCCCCCGGTCTGGTCCGTCAGCTCCGGGTTCAGCTCGAAGGCCCGCGCCAGTTCACTGGCCAGAAAGTTGGCATTGATGCCGTCCAGCGCGTAACCGGCGTGGGTGTCCACCCCCACCACGAAGGCCGACACCAGCAGTTTGCCCGCCGTGCCCAGGTACACGGCCTGACCGGCGCGGCCGTCGCCATTGTCGCCGGTGGCGTCGAGGTTAATGACCAGCGGCAGGGTCAGGTGCCGCTCCCGCGCCAGGGCCAGCAGGCGCGGCGCGGCGTGCCGGGCACCGTGCGAACTGACCTCCTCGTCGGCCACTGCCACGAACAACAGGTTGCCTTCCCGCTCTGGCTGCTCGGCAAAGCGCTCCAGGGCGACTAGGCCCGCCGCCAGCCCCGACTTCATGTCCAGCGCGCCCCGGCCCGGCAGAAAGTCGCCGCTTTCCAGGTCCGCCAGGGCGCGGTGCTCGGCGTCACTGCGGGCATTCACCCGCAGGTCGTCAATCAGGCGCGGCAGCAGCACTTCGGGGTCGCAGGCCCACTCGGCGTGCGGGCCGTAGTTGGCTGTCGACACCACGTCGTAGTGACTGGTCAACACCACCGTCGCCGGCCCCGCGCCCTGCACCAGCGCATACACGTTGCGCCGGCCCAGCGGGTCATTCTCGATGACCTCTGTCCAGAGGTGATCTGGATGCGCCTGAAAATAGGGCAGGCGCCGTAAGATGGCCAGCAGCGTGTCTGGAAAGAGGGTTTCGCCTTCTGTGTTCGTGATGCTGGCCGCCCGGACCATCTCGGCCGTCAGAGCCTGCGCCCGCAAAACTGTTGACATGGGGTTCAGCATAAAGGTGGGTTGCACGCAGCCCCAGCGCCCGGAATCCAGTCCACAGAGGCGGCTTCTTCCGTGCTGCACGGCATTCCTTAGCACTTGCTCAAAATGCCCACCAGGACGTTATTTTTCCTTGCTTAAATCTTGAAAGAACGTGCTGGCGGGCATTGCCAGCCCTTCTCCCCTCTTCCCAAGCGGAGACGCATATGTCATGCTGCTCACCATGACGAAAAAGTCTGCTAAGCCCGCCGCCAAGAAGCCCGCTGCCAAAGCTGCTCCTGCCGCCAAAGCCGCCCCCAAAAAGGTCGCCGGCGAGAGCAACAAGGTTGCCAAGACCCAGCTCGTGGAAATGGTCGCCGACAAGACCGGCCTGACCAAGAAGCAGAGCGAAGAAGCCGTCAGCGCCATGCTGGACGTTGTGGTGGGCGCCATCAAGGGCGGCCAGAGTGTGGGCCTGCCCGGCCTGGGCACCCTGAGCGTCAAGGCCACCGCCGCCCGCACCGGCGTGCGCCCCGGCACCAGCGAGAAGATCCAAATTCCCGCCGGCAAGAAAGTGGCCTTCAAGGTCGCCAGCACCCTCAAGGGCAACCTGTAAGCACCGCTGTTCTGCCCCGGAACGCGCCCCCAGTGGGCGCGTTTTTGGTTGGCGCCAGGTCTGGGCGCCGCCGCAGAAGTCAGGTCACCCCTAAGCAACGCGCCTGCATCAGCAGGGCTGCTGAAACGACCGGATGAACCTCTCTCTTTCCGCCGCCGGTGGGCCTTTCCCCAGCTATCTTGAAGCCCATGTCCCCCGCCCCTCTGCTCAGCGAACGGCTTCAAGCGGTCACCGAAGCCCTCGCAGCCACGACCACACAGGCGGACGTCTTTCACATTGTCCTTCAGCCGGCCCTCCAGGCTCTTGAAGGCCTTGCCGGCACGGTCCTGCTGGTGGACCGTGCGGGAACCTCTCTTGTGTGTGCCGCTGCTCAGGGTCAAACGGACAGTCCTACCATCTGGCAAGACGGGCCTCTGAGCGGCGTCACGCCCGCCACCGACGCGCTGCGGCACCATCACCCCCTGCTGTTTGAACATGGTGGCGATTTGCTGCGGGCCTATCCCGATATTGAAACCACCACGGGAGGCAAGGCGGCTGTCGGCACCGCCGTCTTCCCCATGTTTCTGGATCACCTGCCTCTGGGCGTGCTGGTACTTGATTTCAAGGAGCCGCATCACTTCACCGACGACGAGCAGCGGTTTCTTCAGACCCTGGCCGCCCAATGCGCGCTGGCCCTGGGGCGCATTCAGGCCATCCAGCAGCTTGAAGCGCAGGTGCAGGCCCGCACCCAGGCCCTGGACACCGAGCGCGCCGCCCTGGACGCCTTTGTCGCCTACAAAGAGGCCATCGGCAGTGAAACCAGTGTGCCCGCACTGGCCCAGCAGGCTGCGCAGGTCATTCAGGCGACCCTGGGCCAGGTCAGCGTCGTGTACTACGAGCGTGAGGACCACCTCTGGAAGGCCCGGAGCTGGTCTGAGGATGTGCCTGCCGACGTCCTGGCGCAGATTCGGGTGGGGGTGCCAGATGACGCCCCGAGCTTTGCCGAGGCGGTGACCACTCAGGCCGCCGTGTTCATGCATGGCTGGGACGCCGAAGCGAATAATGTGTCGGCGGCGTCGGCCTACGGCGCCGTGGCCTTTCTGCCTCTGGTCGTTCAGGGGCGCATTCAGGGCCTGCTGACGCTGGGCACCCGCGCCGCCCGCACCTGGTCGGTCCGGGAACAGGCGATTGTGCGCGCCGTTGCGCGTGGCCTGACGCTGACCCTGAGCCGCACCGAACAGCAGCGCGAACTGGAAGCCCGCAACAAGGCGCTGGAGGGCTTTGCCGACCTGACGCGGGATATGGCCCTGGAGTTTGACGCTCTGCGCCTGATTGGCCGGGTGCAGGACCTGATGGTCTCACTGCTTCCCGACACAATTTCGACCTACTACGAACTTGACGGCGACACCTGGCGTCTGCTGACCCACCGGGGCACCTTCCGAAACCCGGGCATGCTCGTGGCCCTGGGCCGTGGCCTTCCACGGGGGCAGACTGTTAACCTGGACCGTCCCTACGACACCCGGACGGCGTTTTATCAAGACGTCTATGACCCCGTGACCACAGCAGCTGCGGGCAGCGCAGTTACGGTCATCCGGGCGAGTGCCGCTTTTCCCGTCTTCTGTCAGGGGCAGGTGCAGGGCGTGCTGGTGGCTGGCCGACATGAAACGGCCAACTGGACCGCAGACGAGCGGACCATTCTGGAAACCACGGTGCGCAGCCTCTCGGTTGCCCTGGAGAGAACGCAGGCGACCCAACAGGTGCTGAAGCAAAACGCCGAACTGGCCGCCCGCACGCGCGAACTGGAGCGGAGCAACGAGGAGCTGGAACGCTTTGCGTACATTGCCAGCCACGACCTGCAAGAACCGCTGCGCACGGTGAGCAGTTTCGCGGAACTCCTGATGAAACAGGTGCCGAGCGAGAACGCCAAGGCGGCGCGGTACATGCAGTACGTTCAGGAAGGCACAGAGCGGATGCGCCGCCTGCTGGAAGAACTGCTGGTGTTCTCGCGCATCATGACTCAGGGCACAGAGCCGCAGCCGGTCAGTGCCTGGAAGGTGGCCACGCAGGTGCTGCATGACCTGGGGGCGCAGGTGGAACGGACCCAGGCCCAGGTCACCGTGGACGAACTTCCGGTGGTGCGGGCGGATGAAACGCAGCTGCGGCAGTTGCTGCAAAATCTGATCAGCAATGCCTTGAAGTTTGCGGCACCGGGCCGCCTTCCCCGCGTGAGCGTGACCGCTCAGGTAGACGGCCCAGTGGCCCAGTTTTCCGTGCGTGACAATGGCATCGGCATTGAGCCAAAGTATTTCGAGCGCATTTTTACGATCTTTCAGCGCCTGAATCGCCGAGAGGACTACGAGGGCACCGGGATGGGGCTGTCTATCGCCCGGCGGATTGTGGAGCGCCACGGCGGTCAGATCTGGGTTGACAGTACCCCTGGGGAAGGCACGACCTTTCACTTCACCCTGCCGCTTGCTACTGGAGAAACTGCATAAGGAGCAGAAGCCCGCCTCCAGGTGGCTGGGAGAAAAGACAGGACATAGAAACGGAGCGGTTGACCCTGCCCCGTTTTGACCTTCGTCTCGGGGCTCTTGGTCTCGCCGTCCTCTCAGGCCGGGACGACGCGCCACATACCTCCCGAAACTGCTTTCAATTCATCAAGCGCAATTAGGTCACGAACATGGTCTACGCGCAGAGACCGCAGTTTTAAGAGTCCAGGCGGCGGGGCCAGTTGGTCGTGCGGCTTTCGCGCCAGAAGCCCACGAAGGCGTCTACCTGTTCTAAAAAGGCCTGAAAACTGTGCGACTTCACCAGGTAAGAGCTGGCGTGCAGCGTGTACGCCCGCTCGATGTCATCCGGCTGCGATGAGGTCGAGAGCATCACGACCGGCAGAGTACGCAGGCGGCGGTCTTCCTTGATGGTGTGCAGCACCTCAAAGCCTGACATCCCCGGCATGTTGACATCCAGAATCACGGCGTCAGGCAGGGGGTCGCCGCCGCGCAGCTGCTCCAGCGCCTCGGCGCCGCTGCGGCAGGTCGTAACCATCAGCTGATCGGCATGCTCCTCAAAGACCTCCTGCGCCAGCAGCAGGTCGGCGGGGTTATCGTCCACCAGCAGCACATGAAAAGGCCGGGTCACGGCGCAGCCCTCAGGCGGCCCGCGCCAGACAGGGGGAAAGAGGCGCTCACCCCCGCACTATACGTGCCGGGCTGGGCAGCCTTGTGGGCCGCGCGGCGGCGCTCAGGACTCAGGCCGTGCAGGCGCCGCCACAATTGGGTATCCTCGGACACCTTCAGTTCACCGCCTCCCACCTGCCTTCAGGAGACTTTCTTGGCCCCCACTGCCCTTTCCCTGTCTGTCCTGAACGCCCTGAGTCCGGCGGCTTTTGCCGCCCATTTTGCCGGAGTGCTGGAACATTCGCCGCACTACGCCGCCCAGGTGGCGGCCGGGCGGCCCTTTGACACGCCTGAAGCGCTGGCCCAGGCCTTTGCCCAGGCCGCCCGCAGCGGGTCGCCGGCCGAGACACTGACCCTGATTCGTGCCCACCCCGACCTGGCCGGCAAGGCCGCGCTGGCCGGCGACCTGACCCCGGAAAGCGCCCACGAGCAGGCCAGCGCTGGCCTGGACCGCCTGACCCCCGAGGAATATGCGGAGTTTCAGGCGCTGAACGCGGCGTACCACAGGCGCTTTGCCATGCCCTACGTGGTGTGCGTGCGCGAACAGACCAAAGCCAGCATTTTCGAGGGTGCCCGGCGCCGCCTGACCCACACCCCCGAGCAGGAACGTGGGGCGGCCCTGCACGAGATTGGCCGCATTGCGCGCCTGCGTGTCCTCGACCTCATTCACAGCCAGGAGCAGCCATGACGGTCAAGGTCAAACTGGGCGACAACAATTACGGCAAGGCCGATGTGCGGCTGTTCAAGGTTTTTCGGGACCGGCCCCAGCACGACATCAAGGATGTGCAGGTGCGCGTAGCGGTCACCGGAGATTTTGAGGCCGCCCACACGGTGGGTGACAACACGGGTCTGGTGGCCACCGACACCATGCGCAACCTGGTCTACGCCCTGGCCCGCGACGGCCTGACCGGCAGTATCGAGGCGTTTGGGCAGCACCTGGCCGCCGAGCTGATGGCGCGTGGCCCCCGCGTGACAGGAGCCAGGGTCACCCTGACCGAACACACCTGGGCACGCCTGATGAGCGGCGGCCAGCCGCACGACCACTCGTTCGTGCGCCAGATGCCCAAGCACACCGCGACTGTTGAACGGACAGACGGCGGCACCCAGGTGGAAAGCGGGATTGACGACCTGTACCTGCTGAAAACCACCAACAGCGGCTGGGCCGGCTTTCACCGCGACGAATTCACGACCCTGCCCGAAACACATGACCGCATTCTGGCCACCGTCGTGAGCGCCCGCTGGACCTACCGCACCCCCGACTGTGACCACGACGACGTGTGGCAGCGGGCGTATACGGCGCTGCTGGACGTGTTCCCCGACCACTACTCGCCCAGCATGCAGCACACCCTGTACCGGCTGGGCGAGGCGGTGCTGGACCGCTGCCCCGAGATGGAGCGCGTTCATTTTTCGTTCCCCAACCGGCACCACATCCTGTATCCGCTGGAGCGCTACGGCATGACCAACCCCGGCACCATCTTTCATGCCGACGCCGAGCCGTACGGGGTCATTGAAGGCTGGGTGGAGCGGGCATGAGCGGCGCTGGCCTGAGCACGCATGTGCTTGACACTGCGCGGGGGCGCCCAGCGGCAGGCGTGCGCGTGCAGCTGTTCCGCGCCGCCGCCGAACGCGAACTCCTGCGCGACACCGTGACCAATGCCGATGGCCGCACTGACGGGCCTTTACTGGCGCCCGGCACCTTGCAGGCCGGCACCTATGAGCTGGCCTTTCACGTCGCGCCCTATTTTGCTGACCTCACGGCAGAGCCGCCCTTTCTGGACGTGGTCACGCTGCGCTTCACCGTGGCGGGCACAGACGCGCACTACCATGTGCCGCTTCTGGTCTCGCCGTGGTCCTACAGCACCTACCGGGGCAGCTGAGGGCAAGGCGGCGACGGCGGCCAGTAACGACTGTGACCTTCACCTATAGTCGCCCTGAACAGTGGCTACGCTTCGACCCTCTCGCCTTCTGCTTTCACCCTTTGCCCCGCCACATAGACGCTGTTCACCCTCAGCTCGGGCGTCAGCAGGGTCAGGTCGGCGCGCTGGCCGGCGCTCAGTTCGCCCCGGTCGGTCAGGCCCAGCGACCGTGCTGGGGTGAGGCTCAGCATGCGGCTCACCTCAGGCAGCGACACGCCAAGGGCCACAGCGCTGCGCAGGGCCGCGTCCATCGTCAGCACACTTCCGGCCAGGGTGCCGTCGGCCAGGGTGGCGCGGCCCCCCTGCACCTGAACGGGCTGGCCGCCCAGTTCGCTGGCCCCGTCGCCCAGCCCGGCGGCCCGCATGGCGTCTGTAATCAGCACCACGCGCCCAGGGGCCGCTGCACGGGCCAGCAAGAACGAGGTGTCATGGACGTGCAACCCGTCCAGAATGACCTCCAGGGTGGCGTTGGGGTCGGCCAGCAGCGCCCCGGCCGGACCGGGCGCCCGGCCTTCAATGCCGCCCATCGCGTTGAACAGATGGGTGGCGCAGGCCTGCCCGCCCGCCTCACGCACCACCCGGAGCGCGGCCTGCACGGTCTCGGCATCGGCACGGGTGTGGCCGATGCCCACCCGGACCCCGGCCTGTGCAAAAGCCTGGGCCGCTGCCAGCGCGCCGGGCAGTTCGGGCGCCAGGGTGACGGCCCGCACTGCGCCCGTCGCCAGCACCTGCGCCACCCGTTCCGGCGTGGGGGCCAGGGCGCACGGCGGCTGCGCGCCCAGCCGGTCTGGGCTGATGAAGGGCCCCTCCAGGTGTGCGCCGGGCAGATCGGCGCCGCCGGGAACGCCGCCGGCGCGCCGGACCTCGGCCACAGCGGTCAGGGCGCGCAGCACCTCTGGCCAGGGATTGGTGATGGTGGTTGGCAGCAGCGTCGTGGTGCCGCACGCCGCATGAAAGCGGGCCAGGGTGCGAATCCCCTCAGGGCCGTCCATCGTGTCGCCGCCCGCTCCTCCGTGAACATGGGTGTCCACGAAGCCGGGCAGAATCAGTATGTCGCGCGGCGCCTGCGCGTCGGGCACGACTGCCTCAATCTGGCCGCCGCGCAGGATCAAGCGGCCCGGCTGAAGGCCACTGGGCAACACCAACACACCACGGAGTTCTGCGGGCGAATGAGCGGGGTCATGGGTCATGAATTGGCCTGCATCCTAACGGGAAGCGCGGGCCCCCGGCGCCCCGGTGCGTAAACAAGGTGTCAACCCAACACACAAGGCGCTCTGTTCAGGGCAGAATAGAGGGGCTATGGCACGAGTGAAAACAAAAGATGAGCGCCAGACCACTTCCCCTTTTGACGCCTTTGACGGGCTGATGGCGACGGCGGCCCTGGACCCGCAAACCCGCACCCTGGCCGAGGGCGGCGCCGACACTGGCGCGGTCAATGCCGCCCTGAGCGAGACCCTAAACAGCGCGCTGCGGCGCTGGGGCCTGGGCCTGCACCACCTGCGCCATGAGGCCCAGGTCACCGACAGCGGCCAGGACATCGCCATCCTGACGGGCGGGCGGCAGACAGCCCTGGTCAGCGAGGGGCCCGCAGCCCTGGCCCGCGCCCTGGAAGCGATGGGCGCCGCCGACGAGCGGGGCCTGAGCCTGTGGGGCGTGCTGGGCGAAGGTCACCGCGTCCCTGGCGACACGCCTTTTGCCCGCCTGCGCGTCCTGATTGAAGACGCCCGCGACTTCGAAACCGAGTGGACTCCGGCGCGCGGCGGCGCCTTTCACCGCACCTGGCGTGCCGGCGACACCCTGTTTGTCGAGGTGGCACGCCCCGCCTCGCCGCAAACTGCCCTGTCCGACGCCGCCTGGGACGTGATTACCAGCATCAAGGACCGCACCTTTCAGCGTGAGCTGATGCGCCGCAGCGAGGAGATGGGGATGCTGGGGGCCCTGCTGGGCGCCCGCCACGCCAGCGCACGCAACAATCTGGCGGCTCTGCCGGATGCCCACTTCACGGTGCAGGCGACCATTCAGACCCTGAGTGGTCCGCAGGCCCGCCAGGCCGAGGAATACCGCACTGCGCTGAGGCTGGCCACCGAGGAACTGGACGCCCTGCAGGGTCAGGCCACCCGCCAGCTGGCCGAGGTGCTGCGCCACGGCCTGAAAGACAGCTGAACGGCCTGGCGATGATTCGGCAGTAGACCGCTACAGTCTCAAGCGCGAACCTCAGAGCGGTTAAGGATTAATACCCGGCAACCGCTCTGAGGCGAACAAGGGGCGTGGCCCAAAGAGGCGGAGGCGTCCAGGTTCGCCGTTCTGCTTAGGGTCGCGCTGGCAGCCGGTTTGTAAGGCTGACGCAGTGGGGGTACGAGGCTGGAGGCGCCCTTGCAAACTCTTGTGACAAGGGCCGGCGGCGTGCCACAGGCAAAGTCGCGCGTCGCTGGACTCAAGAGCGCCGGGTACGGCTCTGCCAGAGCCGCAAACACATGCAAAAGCAGGGGACGCCGTTGGCGTCCCTTCTCTGTGTTCCCGCATCTTTGGCGCTGCCCTTCTCTAGTCTCTCTCTTCCTCAGGCTCTGGGGCATTGAGCCAGGAGCTGCTGCCCGGCACCAGGGCCATATCGCAGAGGGCCAGGAACGCCCGGTCGTCGGGCTGGGCGCTGACGCCCAGGGTCCAGGTGCCTGCGGGCAACTCCCCTAGCAGGTAATTCACGGCCCGCTCCGGCCGGATGGCACCCGGCAGCAGAGTCAGGCCCAGTGGGTCGCGCGTCAGGCGCAGGTCCTGTCGAAAAGGAGCGTCCTCAAGCCACTCAGTCAGGCCAGTCTGGGCCTGATCCAGGGCCAGAGACAGGCCGTAAGGGTCGCGCAGCCGCACCAGCAGCGGGCGGCCCTGCCGTTCGGTGACTGTTACCTCTAACCCCAGCTGGCCCAGCGCGTTCAGGTGACCCGCCGCCTGGGCTGCCAGCGACAGCGCCGCCTCGGTGTCGGCCTGGGCTTCCAGCGTCAGCCGCCGCCACGCCGCGTCTTCCTGACCGTCGGGGGTCAGGATAAGGGCGCCGTATTCCAGCACCTGCCAGGACGTGAACGCGGCGGGGACAGACAGCAGCTCTTCCTCGTTCATGCCGGTCACGGGAATCAGATCGGCCTGGCCCAGCAGCGTGCCCAGGCCGCTGGCCAGGTGACTCAGGTCGGCGGTCTGGGCCGGGTCGTACAGGGTGCCCAGGGGATTGAGAAAAACGGCAGTCATGCGCCCATGCTAGGGCCTGCCGTTTCCGGCACCGTTACCCGCCCGCCACCGCCAGGGCAGGCACCCGCGCGGCCGGGGCGCCCGTGGCCTCCAGAGTCCAGTCCAGGGTGGTCCCCAGGGCCTCTATCTGACTGAGCAGGTCCAGGATGTTGCCGGCCACCGTGAACACGTCCAGGGGATGAGCCCGCTCGCCGTCTTCCAGCCAGAACCCCTCGGCCTGCAAACTGAAGTCCCCGGTGTAAGGGTCGGCGCCAGCGTGGCCGCCCTTAACCTGCGTGAGCAGCAGCCCGGTCACCCCAGCTGCCACCGCCTCGTCGGAGGTGGTGCCCGGCTGAATGGCCAGGTTGCTGGCCCCCACCCCCACCACGCCCTGATAACCCAGGCGCGCGGCGTGGCCGGTGCTGTCCAGCCCCGCGCGGGCAGCCGTCTGGGCGTTGTGCATAAAGGCCTTGAGGCGGCCGCCTTCCAGCAGCGTCAGGGGCGCGCTGGGACAGCCCTCGGCGTCAAAAGCGCGTGACCGCAACCCCAGAGGCAGCGTGGCGTCGTCCACCAGGGTCACCAGATCACTGGCGACCACCTCGCCCAGCCGGCCGGCCAGCGGGCTCTTGCCTTCCTCGACCATGCGCCCGCTGAACATGGAGGCGAACAGGCGCAGCAGGTCGGCCAGACATTCGCCGGTAATCACCGCCGGAAAGGTGCCGGTAGGCGCTGGGCGCGCGCCCAGCAGCGCCAGGCTTTTCTGAGCAGCGGTCAGGGCGGTCTGGGTGGGGTCCAGGCCCGCGAAATCGCGGGTGAACTGCCAGTCGCCGCTCATGCGGTTTTCGCTTCCCTCACGCGCCAGTGGATAGGCGTAGGTCAGTGCGTGCAGGGCGCGGCCTTCGCGGCGCAGGCCCTCGGTGTTGCCCACCAGGGTCTCGGTCTGGCTGTCCTCGTAGCCGGTGTAGGGCACGCTGGCCACGCGGGGGTCGTGCCTGCGGGCCGCCTCTTCCAGTTGCAGGGCCACCGCCACTTTTTGCGCGGCGGTAACGCCACTGAGGCCCTCGCCCCAGGTGTCCACGCTGGGCGGTGTGCCCCAGGCGCGCAGGGCCGCGCCCGCTTCGGGGGCCACCAGTTCGGCGTTCTGCACCGCTGAGCGCAGCGCCCGTTCCAGCGCAGGCCGCGACAGGTTCTCGGTGAACGAGTAGCCCCAGGCGCCGCCCACCAGCGCCCGCAAGCCCACCCCCTGCTGCGTCGAGACCTTAAATTCACTGACCTCGCCGGTGTGCGCCTCAATGTTGGTCGCGGCTGTGCGGCGGGCGTACACCTCCAGGGCCACCCCCTGCGCCTGCGCGGCCGATAGCAAGTAGGTGCGCGCGGCGTCCAGACTCAGCTGCTCTGCTCCGTTCAGATCGGCGCCGGTCATGCGCGGCCTCCCACGGTGATTTCGCTGAGCAGAATGTGGGGTTGCCCCACATCGGTGGGAATGCTGCCCGACACGCTGCCGCACATTCCCTGTCCCAGCGCGAGGTCGCCCGCCACCCCCACGATGTTCTGCAAGTCCTGCGCGCCGTTGCCCACCAGTGACGCTCCCTTGACCGGTTCGGCCAGTTCTCCGCCGCGAATCATGTACGCCTCGTGGACCGCAAAGTTGTATTCGCCGGTGCCGGGCGTCACGCTGCCGCCGCCCATGCGCCGGGCGTACATGCCCAGGTCCACCTGCCCGATCAGGCCTTCGGGGGTCTGGTCGCCCCGGTCAATAAACGTCGAGCGCATGCGGCTGGCGGGCGCGAAGGTGTAATTCTGACGGCGACCACTGCCGGTGCGGCGGTGCCCGGTCTGCAGTTCGCCCACCCGGTCAGCCAGGAAGGATTTCAGAATGCCGCCCTCAATCAGGACCGTGCGTTCGGCGGGCATGCCCTCGTCGTCCACGTTGACCATGCCCCAGGCGCCCGGAATGGTGCCGTCGTCAATGGCCGTTACGCAGGGGTGGGCGATGGCCTGACCCAGCCGGTCACCAAATACGCTGGCGTCCCTGGCCACAGCGGTCGTTTCCAGAATGTGTCCGCAGGCCTCGTGAAAGATGACCCCCCCGAACTCATTGCCGATGACCACAGGAATCTTGCCGGCTGGGGCGTGGCGGGCGCGCAGCATGGCCCCGGCGATGCGGGCGGCCTCGGCGCCGATGCTCTCGGGGGTTACGTCCTCGAAATACTCCAGGCCGCGCCCCGCGCCAGGGCCGTAGAACCCGCTCTCGCGCAGGGTGCCGTCCTGGGCAATCGCAGACACCGACAGCCGGGTCCACACGCGCTCGTCTTCGGCCCACAAGCCTTCGGAGTTGGCCACCAGCACGCGCTGCACCCGGTCCAGGTAATTCACGTCCACCGTTTTCACGTCGGCTGCGCCCGCAGCGGCCCCGTGGGCGCGGCGCATCAGGCCCAGCTTGGCCTGGCTGCTGGCCTGAAGCGGGTGGTCGCGCACCACATACAGCGGGCGCGCGGACGCCGTGCGGAAGTCCAGCCCGCCGCTGCCGCCGGCGCTGACCTCGCCCTGCCCAGCCTGCGCGCTGGCCAGATCGGCCGCCAGGTGCCGCAGGCCGCCCGGCGTGACATCATTGGTGTAGGCGTAGACCACGCGGGTGCCGTACAGCAGGCGCAGGCCCGCGCCGTACAGGTTGCCGCCGCCCGCGTCGCGCACCTCGCCCTGGTGCAGCCGCAGCTGGGTGCTGAGTGTGTCCTCGACAAACAGCTCGGCAAAGTCGGCGCCGCCCGCCCGCGCCCGCGTGAGCACGTCCGCGCAGAGGGTAGGGTCCAGCAGTGAGGTCGTCTGAAAGGTGGTCATCTGTGGGGACTCCTTGTAACCAGAGGCCAGAAGGCCAGAGTTGAATTGAAGAACCCAGACAGCATGCCGCACCAAGCGCTGCTTTGCCTCCGCAACCTGGCGTAACCCCAGCACGACGGGGCTGGCCACATCGGAACGGCCACTCTCGTACGCTGCGGTCTATGGGATGGAGGCTGTCACCCCTTTCAGCTGGAGAAGCACTGTTGAGCCAGCGCCGTCCCTCTCAGCCCACTGGCGCGCCCGCTTGTCGTGCGGCGCTGCTTGCCGGGGTTGTCAGATGGCACAACCAAATCGTCGGTGCATTTCGTCAGCCCCCTTGCCACCCGCTTTTGAACCCACCACACACTCGATTGCCTATCTTGGCGCGCGGCAGGCCAGTGCTATTCTGGCCTGGAAGTTCCCTCTTTATCCGCGCTGTTCAAGCGGGTTGTCGGGTCTCCCCCTGTGGTGACCGTCAGACGCCCACATGATCCAATGTTGAGGCACGGTTCAGCGCCGCGCCGACCCCAGGAGGACCGTGTGATGCCCAGACTGCTTGCCCGTCAAAGCTGGCTGACCCGTTACCAACCGGGCGAACTGGCACTGGGGGCGGCCTACGTGGCCGCGTATCTGCTGCTGGACCGGGCTTCTAAACCCTTTGAAGCCTACGACGGTATCTCGCTGTGGTATCTGCCCTACGGCCTGCTGCTGGCGGTCTGGCTGCTGTATGGGCTGAAGAGTGTGCCTTTCGTGTGGCTGGGCATCGTGCTGGTGGACGCCCTGAGTGGGTATCCCGTCAACCTGCTTATCAACCTGCTGAGCGTGGTGGGCTTTGCACTGACCATTGGCCCCCTGGCCCGCCTGCTGGGCCTGGACCCCCGGTTGCCGCGCCTGGCCGACGTGCTGAATCTGGCGGTGCTGGCGCTAGGGGTGGCCTTCGTTTATGGTCTGGTCACGGTCTACGCGCTGGTGCTGGCCGGCATTCTGGCCCCGGAGGCGGTGCGCGCCATCCTGCCCGTCTGGTGGGTGGGCGACCTGGTCGGGGCGCTGGTTCTAACCCCTTTTGTGCTCGTGTGGTTGGCCCCACTCAAGCGTCAGGACTTGAGCTTGCGGGAATTGCCTGCCCGCCTGGCCGGCCCCCTCAAGGCGCGCGGAGCAGAGCTGCTGGCGCAGGCCCTGAGTCTGCCGCTGACGGTGTGGCTGGTGTTTGCTGTAGCGCCGCTGCACGACTGGCACCTGTTTTACCTGTGTTTTCTGCCAGTGGTGTGGATCGCGCTGCGCTGCGGGCTGCCCGGCGCCACACTAGCCGTGGTGGTCAACAGCGCCCTGATTGCCGGGGCGGTCTGGCTGACGGGCGACCGCGTCGAGAGCCTGGTGCAGCTTCAGGTGCTGGTGGCCGCCCTATCGCTGACCGGGCTCATTCTGGGACAGCAGCAGAGCGCCCAGCAGCAGATGCGGGCCCAGCGCGAAACGCTGTTTCAGGCGCTGAACGCTGCCCACGTCGAAATTATTGGCCGCCTGACCGCCGCTTTAGACTGGCGCGACGGGCACACCGGCGACCATACCTTCCGCATGGCCAGCCTGTGCGGGGCCATTGCCCGCCAGCTGGGCACCGACGCCGCCACCTGCGAGCGCATCGGCCTGGCGGCGCTGCTGCACGACCTGGGCAAGATAGGCATTCCGGACGCCATCCTGCACAAGGCGGGCCCCCTGAGCCCCGACGAATGGGCCGTGATGCGCCGCCATCCTCTGATTGGCGGCGAACTCCTGCGCGAAAGTCCGGCCCCGGTCGTGCAACTGGCCGAGCAGGTTGCCCTGACCCACCATGAACGCTGGGACGGCACCGGCTATCCCCAGGGCCTGCGCGCAGAGGAAATTCCCCTGGCGGGCCGCATTGCCGCCGTGGCCGACGTCTATGACGCCCTGACAAGTGACCGCCCCTACCGCCTGGCCTGGTCGCAGGACCGGGCGCTCAGTGAACTTCAGCGTGGGTCGGGCACCCAGTTTGACCCGGCGGTGGTGCGCGCGCTGCTGGCGGTGCTTCAGCAGCCTCTGCCCGTGCCTGTGGCGCTCAGAAGTGACCTGGAACCGTTGCTGGCCTTCGCGCCGCGCGGCACGCCAGCTGATTGAAACTGCTCATTGGAAGCGCTGTACCGCAGTCAGAGAGCGATTGTTCGCCTCGTGGAAGAGCGTTGCTACCAGCAGTCGGCATACTGTGGAGAGCCTCTCTCCCCAGCGCACGCTCAATGATGTTAGGTTTGCCAGAGCAGAGTGGGTGTATGCGCCGCTGACACTATTTGAACCGTCTGGAGCAATGGCGCATCTTCAGGTATGGCTTCTGCATATCCGTTGCGACGTGTGAGCGGGACAGACGCAACAGGCCGCCGAGGCGCGGGGCTTCTGGCGGCTTGAGCTCGGAGCCTCAGGCGTCTACCCGCCAATATTGATGGTAGGCGCACCCATGACGATGGTGCCGCCGTGCACGGTCATATCACCCTGACGGGCCGCTGGCATCTTGTTGATAAAGACCGTGGCGCTGCCGCGCGCAATGGTGTCCGGCGGGCCAACGCAGACACACATGTCGCCCACGCGCGCAGCGGGCATCCGGCCAATCATGACCGTGGGGCTGCCCTTGCTGATGGGCCCACCCACATGCGGCGTGTTTCCCGTGACCATGGGGCAGGTGTGGTTGTCACCAATGCGCGCGGCTGGAGGCATGGGCCCAGTGTACCCAAACGCTTTGTGCATTTCCCAACAGACCGGCACCCGGTTTCTGAGTCATAACTCAGGAATGGCGCGGCCCCGACAGATTAGCGACGAACAGATTGTGGCAGCGGCCCAGGAAGTTTTTCTGGAACAGGGATTTTCGGCCACCACAGCGGCCATTGCCCGGCGTGCTGGGGTATCTGAAGGCACCCTGTTCAACCGCTTTACCAGCAAAGAGGACCTGTTTGCAGCGGCCATCGGCCTAACCGACTACGGCCAGTGGCGGGCGGCCCTGCTGGAAGCGGCTGGCCAGGGCGAGGTCCGGCGCAATCTGGAGCGCGCCGCCCTGAGCATGCTGCACGAGGCCGAGCAACTGGTGCCCCGGCTGATGGTGGTGTTCTCGCGTGGGCATGATCCCAGCCACAACCCCATGCTCGACCGGCTGGACGACCCCATGCGGGCAGACGCGGGCGTGCTGGCCGCCTACTTGCAGGCCGAGGTGCGCCTGGGCCGGCTGCGGCCCCTGGACGCCGACATCACGGCCCTGACGATGGTGGGCGCCCTGACGCACTACATCCACCAGGAACAAGTAATGCCCCCGGCCGGGCGTGCCCCTATTGAGGCTGGACGCCTGGTGCGCGGCCTGCTGGACGTGCTGTGGCCAGGGTTGGCGCCGTGACCCGCGCACCGAAAGTAAGTGAGCCTTCACTTATAAACGGCCAGAGCTGGGGGCCAGGTCCACCGGAAGAGGGATGGCCCAGCCACCCTGCCTGATTCACCTTTTTTCTGGCCGCCTGTGCGGCTCCTTTCGAGGTCACCATGTTTCGTTCAAGACCGCTTCTTCTGTCCCTGCTGCTGGGCACAGCCCTGAGCCTGGAACCCGCTCGGGCCCAGGGCAGCGCGCCGCCCAGCCCACCTCCCCCGGCCACAGCCCCCCAGAGCGGCCCGCTCTCCCTGAATGACCTGCTGCTGGCGCTGCGCACCGCGCCGGGCTGGCGCGCGGCCGACCTGACTTACCGCGCCGCGCAGCTGACCCTGCAAAGCGCGCGCACCCGCGCGGGCCTGAGCGTCAGCGCCGGGGCCGACGGCGCCCTGAACCGCGTGCCCTGGGACGGCGGCGAGTGGAAAGGCAGCGGCACGCTGACCGTAATCGCCAGCTTGGCCGTGCTGCCCTGGTCACCCGCTTTTGAAGGGGTGCGCAGCGCCGAGCGCGCCCTGGCCGCCGCCGCCCTGACCCTGCGCGCCGAACGCGCGAGCCTGACCGCGCAGCTGTTTCAGGCATATGCCGGGGTGCGGCAGGCCCAGAGCGCCCTGACGGCGGCCCAGGCCCAGACCACCCTGGCGGCGCGGGTGCTGACGATCACGCAGGCCCAGCAGACGCAGGGCCTTCAGACCGGCGCTGGAGTGCTGGAGCGGCAAGCCGCGCTGGAGGGGGCGCAGGCCGCCGAGGCGCAGGCCACGCGCGCTGTAACCCAGGCGCAGCAGGCCATCACGCGGCTGCTGGGCACCGCCGTTACACTGGCCCCCACCTCTTCCCTGCCCGACCTGACCCCTGCGGGCGACCTGCCAGCGCTGCTGGCCCGCGCCCTGGCACAGCGGCCCGAGGTCAACCGCGCCCGCGCCGCTGTGGGCGACGCCCAGGCTGGCCGCGCCGCGTCGGCCCTGGACGCCCGGCTGCCTGACCTGAGTGCCGGAGTGCGCGCCGGGCAGCTGGCCGACGCCCAGGGCAATCCTGGCCGTACGGTCAGCGCCACCCTGAACGTGAAAGCGGGCGTGCTGGGCGCGCAGGTCAGCGTGCCGCTGCGTGACACCAGTGCAGCGGTGACGGGCGTGGCCCTGTCCCTGAGCGCCTCTTTGCCCCTCCTCGGCCGCCCGCAGGACACCGCGCTGGCACAGGCCGAACTGGGGCTGGCACAGGCGGCGCTGGCGCTGGAGGCCGCGCAGCAGGGCGCCGAACTGGAGGTCCGCACCCGCTTTATGGCCCTCGAAGATGAACGCAGCGGCCTCCCCGCTGCCCAGACCCGGCAGGCCGCCGCCGCCCTGGCTGTCCAGAATGCCCGCGCCCGTCTAGACGCAGGCCTGGGCACAGCGCTGGATGTGGCCCAGGCCGAACTGAACTTGCTACAAGCCGACCAGGCGCTGACGGCTGCGCGCGACCGCATCACCCTGGCCGGGCTGGCCCTGGCCCAGTCCACGGCCGACCTTGACCCGCTGCTGCTGACCCTTCCCCCCACCCCCCTGCCCACCGGAGGCCGCCCATGACCCGTCTGTCCCCCCGTGCCCTGCCCCTGCTGGCCCCCATTTTTCTGTCGCTGACCCTGGGAACGGCCTCGGCCCAGACCGCCCTGACGCTGCCCGGCGCCGTGAGCCGCGCGCTGACCAGCGGCACCGATGTCACGACCGCCCGCGCCAACCTGCAAAAGGCGCAGGCGGGCCTGCGGGCCGTACGGGCCGACCCCACCAGCCTCCTGCCCACGCTGACCCAGGCCGAACAGGACGTGGCCGCGCAGGCCGCCGCCCTGGACGCCGCCAAGCTGGGCGCGGCGCAGGCCGCTGTCTCGGGCTACCTGGCCGCCGCCGAGGGCGAAGCGCGCGCGGCCCTGGCCGCCGCGCAGGTGGCGCTGAGCGACCGCAACCTGAAAATTGCCCAGGCCCGCCTGGCTGCGCGGGTCGCCACCGCCCTGGACGTCAGCCGGGCCCAGAACAGCCTGAACAGTGACCGTCAGGACCTGGCCAGCGCGCGGGCCGCCCTGCCCGTGCTGGAAGCGCAGCTGACCCGCACCCTCAACCTCCCGGCGGGCACCGACCTGAAACTGGGAGCGGTGCCCGCCGCGCCCAAGCTGAGCACCACCCTGGCCACGCTGCAAACTGGCCTCGACAAGCGCCTGCCCAGCCTGGTGCAGGCCGCGAACGGCGCGAGTTTTGCGGCCCTGCAAGTTCGCCTGGCCGACAACGATTACACCCCGTCACGCACCCTGGAAGACGCCCGCGTGGCGGCCCAGAACGCGCAGCGCAGCCTGGATGACGGCCTGCGCGCCGCCCAGACCGGCGTGCGCGACGCCTACCGCAGTGCCCAGGACGCCCAGGAGCGCGTGGCTCTGGCCCGCGAGGCGCTACAAAACGCCCAGAGCAGCCTGACCCAGGCCCAGGCGCGCCTGAAAGCCGGCACCGCCGCCGCCGTGGAGGTTCAGCAGATGCAGCTGCAGGTGCAGCAGGCCGCGTTCAGTCTGACCCAGGCGCAGGGCGGCGTCTGGCGCGCACTCTCGGCGCTGGGGAGCGCGTCCGGCGTGGACGTGACTGGGCTGGTGAACTGATGGCCGGGACCCGTCCGAGGCTTCTGGTGGTGCTGACCGGCACGCTGCTGCTCAGCGCCTGTGCCGGCGGGGGCGAGGGCCGCCAGAACGGCAACGACCTAGATGCCGCCCCGGCCAAGACGACCACCCTGCGCGTGACCACCGTGAGCGCCCAGCAGGGCCGCCTGAGCGCGCAGCGCAGCGCCAGCGCCACCATCCGGGCCGAGCGCGACAGCCAGGTCGCCGCGCAGGCCAGCGGCGTGGTGGCGCGCCTGCTGGTTCAGGAGGGCGAGCAGGTCTCGGCGGGGCAGGTCGTGGCGCAGCTGGACGACGCCCCGCAGCGCCAGGCGCTGGAAAACGCCCGACTTCAGGTGCAGCAGGCCCAGCTGAGTCTGGCCCAGACCAGCCGCACCACCCAGGGCTCAGAAGCGGCGCTGCGCGCGGCGGTGACGGCGGCGCAGGCCAGCCTGTCACAGGCCCAGAGCAGTGCCCAGAGCGCCGAAAATCTGTATGCCCTGGGCGGCATCAGTCAGGCGGACCTGCAGGCGGCGCGGGCGCAGCTGGCCCAGGCCCAGAGTGGGCTGGCCCAGGCCCGCACCAACCTCGCCCAGAACGGCCAGAGCGCCCAGAACAGCGTGCCGCTGGGCCGCGTGGGGCTGGAACAGGCCCAGGCAGGTGTGCGCCAGGCCGAGGAAAACCTGGCCCGCGCCGCCGTGCGCGCGCCCTTTGCCGGCACCGTGGCCGACCTGAGCGCCGAGATCGGGGAATTTGTGGCGCAGGGCTCGCCGGTCTTTCGGCTGGTAGACCCCGGCAGCATCCGCGCGCAGTTCAATGTGCCGGCCGCCGACGCCCCTGGTCTGCGCGCCGGGACGGCCCTGAACCTGGGCTACGGCGGCGTGAACTACGTGGCGACCGTGGTGGACACCCCCGGGATTGCGGGCAGCAACCGGCTGGTGCGGATCACGGCGCGCGTGCAGGGCGGTGAGGCGCTGCCCGTGGGCGCCGCCGCCCAGGCCCGTTACCGCGTGACGCTGGGGCAGGGCGTCCTGATTCCCAGCGCCGCCGTGCAGGCTGACGGCGGAGAGAATGTCGTGTACACCGTGGCCGGCGGCGTGGCCGAGCGCACGCCGGTGACGGTGGTGGCCGAAAGCGGCGCCCAGGTGGCGGTGCAGGGCCTCCCGGCAGGCCAGCGCGTGATTGCCCCGGTGCCGGCCAGCCTGCAGAGCGGCGCGCGGGTGACCGCCGAGACCCGCGCGCCCGCCGCCAGCGGGGCCACCCCATGAGCACCCACGACCCCGCCGATTTTCACGCTCCGCCGGGCACATTGCCTGACGGCACACCTGAACCCGCCGTGCATCCGCTGGTGCGCTTCAGCGTGCGCAACTACGTCTTTTCCATCGGCGTGTTCGTGATGCTGGTACTGGCGGGCCTGGTCGCCACCTTCCGGCTGGGTGTGGAGCTGCTGCCCAATTTCGAGGTGCCGGTGCTGGCCGTCAGCACGGCGTACCCTGGCGCCAACCCCGATCAGGTGGACCGCGAGGTCAGCCGCCGCATTGAGGACGCGGTCAGCACCCTGGCCGGCGTGGTGGACATCAACACCACCTCGGTCACCAACCAGTCGGCCGTGGTGATTACGTTCACCGACGCCACCGATGTGGACAGCGCCGCCAACTCGGTGTCGCAGGCGGTGGCGGCCATCCGCGCCGCGCTGCCCGACGGGTCTGAAGCCCCGGTGGTCCAGAAATTTGACCCCAACGACACCCCTATCCTGTCGCTGGCCCTGCTGGGCGGCAGCGCCCCCCCCGCCGAGGTTACGGCCCTGGCCGAAGACGTGCTGGTGCCGCGCCTGGAACGGGTGGACGGCGTGGCCGACGTCAGCCTGACCGGCGGCCCCGAGCGGCAGGTGCAGGTGCTGCTGGACCCCGCCCGCCTCCAGAGTTACAACCTGACCCCGGCGCGGGTAACCCAGGCCATCGGCGCCAGCGCGCTGGACCTGCCAGCCGGCTCAGTGACACAGGGCGGCACGCAGACGCAGTTTTCCACCCGAAACACCCCGCGCAGCGCAGCCGAGGTGGCGCGCATTCCGGTGGACACCCAGACGGGCCTGACCGTGGGCGACGTGGCGGCGGTGCGCGACACCGCCGCCGCGCCGACCTCGCTGGCGCGCGTGAATGGGCAGCCCGCCGTGCTGCTCAGCGTGCGCAAGGGCAGCGGCACCAACTCGGTGGCCGTGGCCGACAATGTGCGCGCCGCGATGGAAGCCCAGCCCCTGCCCGCCGGCTACCGCCTGAGCCTGGCCAGCGACACCACCCGCGAGACCCGCGCCACCGTGGAAGACACCTTCAAGGAATTCCTGCTGGCCGTGGCGGCGGTGGGAGTCATCTGCCTGCTGTTTCTGGGCCGCCTGAACACGGTCTTCGCCGTAATTCTCGCCATTCCCATTTCCATCAGTGCGGCGCCGCTGCTCTTTAGCCTGCTGGGCTTCACCTTCAACATCATCTCGCTGCTGGCCATCATCGTGGCCATCGGCATTGTGGTCGACGACTCGATTGTGGTGGGCGAAAACGTGCAGCGCTACCGCGACATGGGTTACAGCCCCATTCGCAGCGTGCTGCTGGGCGGCTCAGAGGTTTTCTCGGCTGTGACCGCCGCCAGCTTCTCTCTGCTGGCCGTGCTGCTGCCCCTCAGCTTTATGCCGGGCATCCTGGGTCAGTTTTTCAGCCAGTTCGGGCTGGGAATTGCAGCGGCCATTGCGCTGTCGTGGCTCGAAAGCCTGCTGTTCCTGACTGTACGGATGGCGTACACCCGTGACCCCGAACCGGTTACCTGGCGCGAGGTGCCGGGTGTGCTGGGGCGCTTTCCGCATCTGCTGCGCGCCAGCCTGACTGGCGTCCGCACCCTGCCTGGTCTGCTGGGCCTGGCCCTGGCCGGGGCCGCGCTCACGGCGGTGCTGGACCGCGTCGCTGGTCTGGCCCTGCCGTTGGCTCTGGGCCTGGGGGCAGTGCTGGCCCCCCTGGCACTGGCGGCTGGGCGCTACCTCCTGACCGTCCTGTACGCCACCCTGGAGGCCCTGACCGGCACCCTGCACGGCGTGACCAACCGGGGCGTGCAGGCGGCGGCGCGCGCCTACGCCCGCAGCCTGGGCGGCGCACTGCGGCGGCCCTGGGCGGTCATGCTGGTGGCCGGCCTGTTTCTGCTGAGTGCCGGCCTGGCCGTGCGCGGGCTGGGCTTTGCCTTCGTGCCCCAGACCGACAGCGGCTCGCTGAGCGTAGACCTGGAACTGCCCACCGGCACCGACCTGAACACCACCAACCGCCTGACCGGGCAGCTGGAAGACAACCTGCTGGCCCGGCCCGAGGTGCGCCTGGTGCAGACCAGCGTGGGCTCGGGCGCCCTGACGGGCGGCAACACCCCCAACTCGGCCAGCCTGACCGTGACCCTGGTGGACCGGGAGGCGCGCCCCGGCATTGAGGTGCTGGTGGCCCGGTATCTGGCGCAGTTGCGTCCGGTGACTGCCAGCGTGCCCGGCACCGAGCTGCTGGTGGCTTCCAATCAGGGTGGTCCAGGGGGCAGCGCCGACATTACCCTGGCCCTGACCGCCCCCAACCAGGCGCTGCTGATCGAGCGCAACCGCGCAGTGGTGCGCCTGCTGGCCCGGGACCCCAACCTGCGCAGCGTGGACAGCAGCCTCAGCGCCACCCGCCAGGAGCGCACCTTTGTACCGGACAGCACTGCGCTGGCGGGCACGGGCCTCAGCGCCAGCGACGTGGCCCAGGCCCTGCGCACCTACAACGACGGCAGCGTGGCCGGGCGCGTGCGTGATGGTGACCGTAGCGTGGACATTGTGGTCCGCCTGGACCCGGCCCTCATCAGCGGCGAACAGAGCCTGCTGACCCAGACGGTCTACTCGCCCGTACTGGAGGCCAACCTGAACCTGGGTGACCTAGGCGCCTTCTCACTGGCCCAGGCGCCCGCCACCCTCAGCCGACTGAACAAGGCTTACACCGCCACGCTGGACATCACGCTGCAAGACGGCGGGCCCAACCCCTTTGCCTATCAGCAGGAACTGGTGGACCGGGTCGAGAAGGCAGGGCTGCTGGCGGGCGGCGTGACCCTGGGCAACGCCAGCGCTTTTGGCAGCGCGGGCCTGACTGGCGACCTCGTGTTTTATGGCCCCATTCTGATGCTCGTGGCCGTGCTGCTGACCTATCTGGTGCTGGGCAGCCAGTTCAACTCGTTCCGGTATCCGGTGTATCTGCTGCTGCCCGTGCCGATTGCCATTGTGGGGGCGCTGTGGACCCTGAACTTCTTCGGGGTCAACCTGGACGTGATTACGGTGCTGGGAATGGTGATTCTGCTGGGGCTCTCCACCAAGAATTCCATCCTGTACCTGGAATTTGTGACCGAACGCATCCGCAGCCTGCCCCTGCGTGAGGCGCTGATTGAGGCCGCCGAACTGCGGTTCCGCCCCATCCTGATGACCACTCTGACCGTGCTGGTCATCAGCATTCCCCTGATTCTGGGCCAGGGCGACGGCGCCGAGTTCCGCCGGGGCCTGGGCATCGTGATTCTGGGCGGCGTCATCACCTCGACCCTGCTGACCTTCTATGTGGTCCCCAGCGTGTTCTGGCAGTTCGAGCGGCGGCGGGTGGCGCCCGCACCTTCAACCGCACCTGTGCTGGGCGTCGGCGACTGAGGTTCACCAGTCACAGCAGGCAAAGCGAAACTGACAGTGACCCATCTCGTTTCTGCTCTGACAACCCCCTCTTTTCCATAGCGGAGATGAACAGAAACTCGCTTTGATGCACCAACCCCAAATAACTCAGAGCCACCCTCAGGTCATCGTAGGGTAGCTCTGAGCTTTGGTTTGAAAGGTAGAGGTAACGCCTCTGAGCGGCGGCGTTGGCAAAGACCTGTTGTCAGAAAGAAGGAGTGATGCACACCGTCGGCTGTGTTGGGCACACCAAGTCTGGCGACATCTCTGTGCACGACCCTGGGTGCTTAGGGTTCTCGCCATCCCTTTCCAGCTTGACGCAATCAGCTATGAAGACTGCTTCTCGTTGTCTTGCCATTTCCAGTGTCTACTTTCGATCTGCATCCTGGTGGAGCAGTTTGACAGCTGCGTTCTGAAGCCAACCGGTTGGGCCAAGTCGCGTTTAGGTGCGGCTCTTACTCCAGTCCGTAGACCCGATGCACCGTACTACGGCGCAGTAACCTCGCGGCGCCTGTCGCCTGGTCGAGAATGAGGATTTCGCCAGCAGCCGTCATGCCGTACAGCACGCCATTGACGAAACTGAGGCCATAGATCCCTTCAAAACCTGTCAGGCCCACGTTGCTGACTGCCCCAGTCTCTGAATTCACCGTGACGAGGCGATCAGACGCACCAGCGATAACGGTTGCATAGAGCGTGCCATCGGGCGCAAACGCCAGGTCACCGCTCAGAATCTCACTGTGTGCCTCTGCATTGAGCTGCGTGGCGACCCCCTGGACAGGATCGATGCGGTAAAAGTGGCCATACTCGTCACCAGCGAACAGGTCGCCCTGGGCATTAAAAGCAAGCGCATTGAGGGCGTTCATATGTTTGCCCCCCACAGCGGTGGCGGCGCCTGTCTGCGGATCGACGCGGAACAGCATGTTGCTTGTGACGGCGTATAGGTTTCCCGATTGGGGCTGCCGGGCAAGATCAGAGAACTGGATGGCGGGGACCAGCGTGGCGACCTGGACGTCGGCGCCGCCCGACAAATTGACGGCATAGAGATGATGCCCAGAGACGGCCAGAACGTGCGCCTCAGGTGCCGGCGGCTGTGTCGGTGGGGCCGCAGGAGGCGAGCAGGCAGCAAGAACGGCGGTGAAAAGGGCTAAATAGATCGTGGTTTTGAGAGACATACCAAACTCCTTGAACCAGCAGACTGGCCTGATGTCGTCACCGTATGGAGAAGTGGGTGACATAGAGGTGACATCGGGCTCCTGCCACTGTTCCAGGGAGTGTGTTTGTATGCGACCGAAGACTCCACCGCTCCCGTTGTTCGTCAAGCATTTCTGGATCAGCCTGATAGCGCCATCGCCACTCCGCGCTTAGATGAAATCCAGCTTCTTCCTCGCCCAGCTGCACTACCCTGGGCGTCTCTCGAATTGGACCGTGACCTGCTAATCCAACGCCCAGATTTGACGAATGACGCCGCATCACGCATTCACACGCTGGGATGGCCTACGCCATCAGCTGTTTGGTGGGATACAGAGATAGACGCAACAGATGTCGAGGTTGCTCATTCACGCCAGAACGCTGACACGCATCGCCGCCATATGGATACAACTGGATGTCGCCCTGCACGCTCCAGGTTCCGATTTTGAGCATTCAGCAAACGGCGCCCGAGCATCCAGCAACGAGACGGGGCAGATTCACAGTACCAGCGAACCGAACCATACCCATACAGTTCTGAAGTTTCATCTCCCGCGTTCTGATGCAAGCTCTGCACTCACGAGCTCAGCTGCTTGATCTTGTTTCAAGCAGCCGAGTTAAGCACGGCGCTGGCACAGCGGTTTCAGACTGTGATGGGGCAGCCTCCGATGAATTGTCTCATGCAGTGGCGTATGGGTCTGGTGGCCCAGTGTCTGCCGGATGAGAACCTCGCAGATGTGGCTGAAGCCGTGGGGGACACGCCAGTTTATGCCTTCAGCCGGGAGCGCGCGCAGTCCTCTGGGCGCTCCTGCCTCACGCTTAGCGGGTAAGGCCAACTTCTTCTACTCCAGTGCCAACTCAGAACGGCATAGGTCTTGAGATGGGGCCGCTGCACTGAATGATGAGCGCCCAGGATTAAAGCAAAAGCACGAATACAAACGGATCTGGATAGCCCATCTGGTCCGCTTCGATACCACGCCTCTTCAAGCGGCCTTCCTGGCAGTGTGATCTTGCATGTCACTTTCTACCCTCGCGGACTGACATAGCACATTCAACTGGAATACGTCGGCCTACCGCTGCTCTGGGTCTGGCGTGGACTGGTCGGCCGCTACACTTTTCCGCATGAATAGCCCCCAGCTCTGCGGCCCCATCACATCGTCGGCCAGGGGCTGACCAGCCCACTTCAGCATCAATTTGATCTGTCCGTAGTGATATCCCTCATGCCACAGCAGATGCTGGATGAAAAGGACTGGGTGGTCGTAGTGCCGGTCCATCGCCCGGCCAGTCTTCAGGCGGCTCTGAACAGCCACCCCAACGAGCTGGGCGCTTTCCATGAGGGAGTGGGCCAGCCGTTCTGGGTTCTCTTCGTCCATCCATTCTTCTGATGGAAGCGTGACGGGAAGATCTGGGGCGTTCTCTTCCACCAACACCAGACGCACGAAGTGCAGATGGCTCAGGACTTGGCCCACGCTGGGGCTATCAGGATCAGTGCGCAGAGCGAGAGCGCCGTCTGGAAGCGTCTGAAGCAGATTGAGCAGAATGGAATTGTTCCGCTGCCAGGAGGCAAGCAGGGCGTCAAGACACGGTGCTTGTCCAGAGAGGGTCATGGGACTTAGCCTAGCCCCAATTGCCGTCAGACCCTGTCTCAATTGCTGCCCCGTCAGGTGGGCACCAGCCGCCGAGAGAGGTGATAGAGGCGCCTAGAGTGGCCGCTGGTCGTCGCCCTCAACCGTTCTGGGGGCACACGAAGTGAGTCTTCGGAAGAAGTGGAGCGGCTGGGGGTCAATCCTCAACCTACCTGAAGACAGTCTGCAACCAGATACGCTGGGCCGGGGTGGACATTTAGAACCACCTGCTGCTGACTGGTGCGCGGTGCCCTGAGCCTACGGCCACCACCTCATCGTCCACTCTGAACTGGAGGCGCCCGCCTCAGCCCTGTCGGAGTAGGACACAGCCAGCAGACCTCTACGTGCAGGTCAGGCCCGTACGACGGCTGTCAGACCACACTCCGTACACTTCGGACATGACCGGTGCGCCCCTTCCGTCTGACGAGTACCGCCGGCTGCTAGACCTGGCCCGCTACCAGATTCTCGATAGCTCCCCAGAAGAGGACTTTGACCGCATCACCCGCCTCGCCGCGCGCGTCCTGAACACCCCGATGGCCGTCCTGAATCTTGTGGACCAGCACCGCCAGTGGGGCAAGGCGGTCTTCGGTATGGACGACAGCACCGCGCCCCGCCATGACTCGTTCTGCGCCTGGACCATTCTGGACGACGCCCCAATGGTGGTCGAAAACGCCTCCCTAGACCCCCGATTTCAGCACAATCCGATGGTTGTCGGTGACCCACATATCCGCCTCTATGCCGGGGCGCCCCTTACCACACCCGCAGGAAGCCGCATTGGGTCACTCTGCGTGGTGGACAGTCAGCCCAGGGCGCTGGAGCCCGGGGACGTGCAGGCACTACAAGACCTCGCCACTTTAACCATGCAGACCCTGGAGTTGCGCCGTCAGGGCCTGGAAGCCCAGCAGGACGCCAACGCCCAGCGGCATCAGGCGGCGGAACTGCGCCGCACCCTGGAGCAGGCCCGGATTCTGGAGGGTGTCAGCAGCCTGATGGACCTCGACCTGGACCCAGGGCAGGCCACCCTGACGGCCGCCAGTCTCATCAGCGAAGCCATCGAAGCGGATTACACCTTCCTACTGACCTGGCCCGGCGAGACTTTTGCCGTTCACACCGCGTACCAGCGTCCGGGGCTGCCCTCCGACACAGCCAACCTCGCCCAGGCTCTGCCCAAGATGGGGGGCGTAACGGCCACGCTGCGTAACCGGCGGGAGCCGCTGTATCTGCAGGACTACGGGGCCCACCCCCAAGCGCTTGCCGCAGCCAGCGAGGTGGAGCAGGTGGCGTGGGTGCCTCTCGGCACGGCGGGCGACCAGACCGCGCTCCTCATGGTGGTGCGGCTGAAAGGCAACGCGGTGACGACCTGGCGCGGTGGTGACCGGACCCTCTTGGAGGCGGCCGCGCGGACCATCCGGCATGCCCTGCAGCGCCACGCCGCCCTGGACCAGGCGCAGCAGCAGGCCCGGCGAGATGCGCTGACAGGGCTGTCCAACCGGCGCGCGTTTGACGAAGACCTGGCCAGCCAGTGGGCCGCTGGCGTGCCCCTGACCCTGGCGCTGGTGGACCTGGACGGCCTGAAGGCCATCAATGACCGTGAAGGCCATGCCCAGGGCGACAAATTGCTGCAAGTGTTTGGGCAGGCACTGGCGGCAGAAACCACGCCTGGCAGGGCCTACCGGCTGGGCGGGGATGAGTTTGCGGTGCTGCTGCCAGGAGAGTCGGAAGACGAGGTGCTGGAGCAGATTGATCTGGCGATGAGTGCCGCTCAGGCCGTGTCGGTGCAGCGCACGGGGGCCAGCACCGGTGTGGTGCAGTCCGGTGAGGTAGACACACTGCAGGCCTTGCTGGCGCTGGCGGACGAGCGCATGTACATCGCCAAACGCCGCCGGCAGAAGGGCACCAACCGGCCACCCGTCTGAGCCCCCTTGAGCACGCAGCCCTGAAGACGCTGGTGGCCCGAGACTGAATCTGCAGCGGCAAACAACAGGTCGCCTACACAATGCCCCACTCAACTTCGAGACCGTTCAGAGCGTGTCATCGCGCTTCCTTCCGAAGATGCGCCGCCCCGGCGTCCCAGCGTTCTGTCATCCATATTCTTTAAGCTCAGTGTTGTGACTGCGCCTGTGCTGCCTGAAAACGAGTTCACCCGCCTCCTTGACCTCGCGCGGTATCAGATTCTCGATACAGGCACCGAAGAGGCGTTTGACCGCATCACCCGCCTCGCCGCCCGCCTCCTGAACGTGCCAGTCGCCATGCTCAACCTCGTTGATCAGCACCGCGTCTGGGGCAAAGCCGCGCATGGCCTTCCCCGCGTCACCGCCAACCGCCCGGACGTCTTCTGTGCCTGGGCCATTCTGGATGACCAGCCCCTCGTGGTGGAGGACGCCCAACGGGACGGACGGTTTCAGCACAGTCCCATCGTCGTGGGTGAACCGCATGTCCGCATGTACGCAGGCGCGCCCCTCACCACCCCGGCTGGGCACCGGATCGGCACCCTGTGTATCCTCGACGCCGAACCCCGGCAGGTGCAGGCTGGTGACGTAGAGGCGCTGCAAGACCTCGCGGCTATGGCCATGCAGGAGCTGGAGTTCCGCCGCCTCACCCTTGAACTGGATCGGGCGGCTCAGGCGCAGAGTCTGCAGGTCGCGGAGTTGCGCCGCACCCTGGAGCAGGCCCGGATTCTCGAAGGCGTCAGCAGTGTGATGGACCTTGACCTGAGCCCGACCGAGGCGGTCGCCGCCGCTGCGCCCCTGTTGGCTGAAGCTGTGGGGGCAGACGCCACCGCGCTGCTGCTCTGGACAGAGGACCGGATGGACGTGCGGTGGCTGGGCGACGCACCACGCCATCAGACAGAGTCTCTGACAGCCCACTTGCGGGCCCTGGCCTGTCCGTATCAGACTGCCCGCACCCCAGCGTTTTTGGATGCTGGCCAGAAGGGCAATGACCCAGCCCTGGCCTGGTTGCCGCTGGGCACTCTACAAGGGCAGACTTGCCTGCTGGTGCTTGTGCGGCCGACTGAACTAGGGCTGGCGACTTGGCGACCAAGTGAGCAGGCGCTGCTGTCTGCGGCAAGCCGCACGGTGGCCCATGCGCTGGCTCGTCAGGAAAACCTGACCAGAGTGCAGAGCTAAGCGTGTCCGGGGCGTTGCCAGGGGCCTGATTACCCCGCGATCTGCGAGGAGTGCAATGCCTCTATATGGAAGGGTCCAGCGACTCAATGTGAGGAGGCTGGTGAGCCGTGCGTGGCCGGAGGCCCAATCGCCACTGTCTTCCCACCAGCGTCATCGTTGACGCCCCAGCGCAGTCCCACCGCTCTCCCTCAGCCAGTAGGGTGTTCAGGAACGGCTTCATCATCAAGGCGCCGTAGTCAGGCATGAGCCGTTGGATCAGTGGCACAGCAAGTTTGCGCCGCTTCTGACCGAGGAACTCCGCCACTGGGAACCCTGGCGTGGTTCCCGGTGGTCTCTGGACAAGGTCAGCGCTCGGGGTGGTGGAAACAAGCAGTGGCTTTGGAGCGGTGAGGATAAAAACGGCGCTGTCCTCGATATGCTCCTTCAGCAACGTCAAGCTACCGAAGCAGTCAAATGCTTTTTTGTCCGCCTGCCCGGTGAAGGTCGTGTCCCGGAGTCCGTATCATTGGCGGCAGACGAGACCGTAATAGGCAGACGCAGGACCACAACCCCTTACCTGTACCGCTTTTCCAGCAATTCGGCCAGCGCCTGCCATTCGGCCTGTTTGGCGCCGGGCAGTTGACGCGCCAGGGCGGCCAGATATCGGTCCAGATGGGTGCAGGTCAGGCCGCCAGGGTCTACTCCCAGCTCACTGGCCGCCTCCGGAATCAGCACGTCGGCCATCGGGCCAATCAGCCGCGTGAGGTTCCAGTGCAGGTCTTCCAGAAAGCCAGTCCCCAGCGGCGGCTCAGGCGCGGCGCCCCCGCCCAGGGCGCGCTCCAGGGTGCCGCCTTCAGTGGTCTGGTCCAGCATCCGGTCAAAGGCGCGGGTGGCGCCTGCCGCGTCCCCACGGATGATGCCGTGAATGATGTCCTCGTGAGTGGCGTACAGCGCTGGGAAGCGGCCACCCTGCAGCAGCTCGGTGCTGACCGCCCGCAGCAGATTGGCCAGGGGCATGTGAATGGCCCGCAAGAGGCGCAGCACCACCGGATTCCCCGCCGCCTGGGCCACTGCCAGGTGCAGCGCCAGGTCAGCCTGAATGAAACTTTCCGGGTCGCCCTGTACGTCCCGCATGGCATGCAGGTGCTCCAAGAGTTCAGTGTGCTGTTCGGGCGTGGCGTGGCGGGCAGCCTGCGCAATGGTGTAATGCTCCAGCACCTGCCGGGTGTCGAGGAAGGCGCGGGCCTCGACCTCGTCGTGCACCGCCCCCAGCCAGAGGTTGATGCTGGGGGCCTGCTGGGTGACGGGCAGCACCACGGTGCCGCGCCCAGGCCGGGCGTCCACCACGCCACTGGCCGAGAGAATACTGATGGCCTCGCGCACCGCCGCCACGCTGGTGCCGTAGCGCTGGGCCAGCTCCCGCTGACTGGGCAGGGTATCGCCAGGCCGCAGCTGGCCGTCCAGCAGCAGCGTTTGCAGGTGCACGGCGATGTGTTCGCCCAGCGACCGCTTGTCCAGCGCTTCGGTAGGAAAGGTGCCCTCACTCATGGCCGGCCCCCAGGGCGCAGGCGGCTGAGCGCCAGGTGCAGACTCACGCGCAGGCGCTCAATGGCCGTCACCAGATCTCCCAGTTCGTCGGGACGGCCCCCCGACCGAATCTGGATGGGGCCGTCCAACTGGCCCAGGCTGGCCTGCTGCGCCGCGTCGGTAATTGCCAGGATGACCCCCACCAGACGCCGCACCGCGCGGTAGGCCAGCCAGGCCGCCGTCAACGCCGTGACCGCGCAGGCCAGCAGCACCAGCCACAGTTGCCGCGACAGGACCGCGTTCAGGTCACCCAGCGTGACCCCAATCGTCAGGTGAAACAGCAGAGTTCCCTGCGGCGCGGCTTGTCCCGGCAGCCGCAGGGCCCGGCCCGCCTGGGTGTCGTACACCGCCAGCTGCGTCACCTCGTAAGTCTGGCGCTGGCCGCGTGTGGCGTCCAGCGTCGTCACCGCTGCCTGGAGGTGTTCGCGCACGCTGTCGGGCGCCGCCGCAGTTAGGGTGGCCTGGGCCGCGCGGTAGGCGTCGGCACGCGTGTCTGACAGTGCCAGGTGGCTGCCCGCCGGCTGGGCGTTTAAGAAAGTGTCCAATTGCGTCCGCAGCAGCCAATCCGTCTGCGGCGCGTCGCTGATGAAATATCTGGGGACGTCGCCCGCGGGCTGAATGTCAAGGAAGGCCACACTGGGCGACGCCACCGCCGCGCGCAGCTGCATATTTACCTGGGTCAAGTCTGTGACATCCAGGCTGCTGGCCAGCACACTGGCCACTGAAGCACTGAGGGACCGCGAGACAGCGTTCAGTTCGGCGCGGCGCTGAGCCACCAGGGTCAGCGCCACCAGCAGGCCCAGCAGCAGAATCGGCAGCACCGTGATGAGCAGGGCTTTGGTGCGCAGACCCAGGCGGCGCTCTGAGCGGGGAACGATGAGGGGCACACGGGTGGTGGTGACAGTCATAAAGACTCCAGGTGATTCAGGCAGAATCTTTGAACTCAGTCCATTGATCTGAACATTGAAACAGTTGACTTGAAAGTAAGTGCAGCCTACACTCGCCGTGTCCTTCAACACAAGTTCGCCGCAGGGCGCTGAAGCCTAAAAGTGCGTGCTGAACACCGCTTTTCGCTGCCTGGAGACACCAGGACAGCCCCCAAGGAGTTGCCATGATCCGGACCACTCTTCCCCGTTTGCTTTCTGCGGCTCTGCTGCTCACCCTGGGCTTAGCTCAGGCCCAAAAGGTTGACACCATCAGCATTGGCGTCGCCGTGGCACAAACAAGCAACACGGCGCTGCTGGGCCAGGAACAGGTGATCGGGGCCAAATTTGCCGAGAAGTACCTGAATGCGCGCGGCGGCATCAACGGCACGCCTTTCAAGCTGGTGTTTCAGGACACGGGTGGCGACGAGGCCGGCGCCATCAACGCCTTCCAGAACCTGATTACCAAAGACCGGGTCCTGGGCATCGTGGGGCCCACTCTGTCGCAGCAGGCGTTCGCCTCTGACCCCATCGCCGAGCGCGCCAAGGTGCCGGTGCTGGGCCCCAGCAACACCGCCAAGGGCATTCCGCAGATCGGCAATTTCGTGGCGCGGGTGTCGGCTCCGGTGGCGGTGGTCGCCCCCAACGCCGTGAAACAGGCCCTGAAGCTGGATCCCAAGATCAAAGACGTGGCCGTGCTGTACGCGCAGAACGACGCTTTTTCCACCAGCGAAACTGGTACCTTTCAGGAAACGGTCAAGGCCCAGGGGTTGACCCTCTCGACCGTGCAGAAGTTCCAGACGACTGACACAGACTTCACCACGCAGGTGACGGCCGTGCTGAACGCCAAGGTGGACCTCGTGATTATCTCGGGGCTGGCGGCCGACGGCGGCAACCTCGTCAAGCAGCTGCGCCAGCTGGGCTACAAGGGCCTGATTATCGGGGGCAACGGCCTGAACACATCCAACATGTTTCCGGTCTGCCAGAAGCTGTGTGACGGCGTGATTATCGCCCAGGCCTACAGCCCCAATCAGGGCAGCGCGGCCAACCAGGTGTTCGTGAAGGAGTACACCGCGCAGTACAAGAAGGCGCCGCCGCAGTTTGCCGCCCAGGCGTATGCCGGCGTGCAGGTGATGGTCGAAGCCCTGAAGGCCATTGACCGCAAGAAGAAGCTGACCACCTGGGACGTGGACGACCTGCGCATAGAGCTGAACAAGCAGATTCTGCTGGGCAAATACAACACGCCGCTGGGCCTGATCTCCTTTGACAAGGAAGGCGAGGTCATTCAGAAAGAGTTCTACGTGGCGCAGATTCGCATGAAAGACGCCAAGAACGGCAGCTTTGTGTACCTGAAGTAACGGCGCCCCAGTCGCCTTTTTCCCCGTGCCGCCAGCTTGCCCTCCAGGCTGGCGGCTCCCCTTTGAAGGAGCCACATGGAAGCCAGTCAACTGGTGCAGAACTTGCTGAACGGCCTGGCAATTGGCAGCGTGTATGCCATTTTCGCGCTGGGCTACACTCTGGTGTTTTCGATTCTGGGCATCATCAATTTCGCCCACGGCGCCGTGTTTACCCTCGGCGCATACTTCACCTACACGCTGGTCGTGGGTCAATTTGAGAACAACGGGCTCCTGAAAGGCGTGAACCTGTTTCCAGACGGATCGCCGTTTTCGGGCCAGCCTCTGACCTTCGCCCTGGCCACCCTACTGGGCGCGGTGGGCGCAGGTCTGGTGGCGGTGCTGATTGAGCGGCTGGCCTTCCGGCCCATGCGCTCGCGCGGCGCCGACCCCCTGCTGGCCCTCGTCAGTTCGCTGGGCGTGGCCCTGGTGATCGTGAACCTGATTCAGCTGCTGGTGGGCGCCGAAATCTACAACTTCCCTTCGGACGCCTACGGCGAGACGCCGCCCGCCCTCTCGTTCACGCTGGGCGGCAACGTGGTGATTCTCCGGACGGTCCAGGTCATCATTTTTGCCGTCAGCTTGGTCATGCTAACGGTGCTGGGCTTTGTCATCGGCCGCACCAAGATTGGCAAGGCGCTGCGGGCGGTGGCAGAAAATCCGGGCACCGCCAGCCTGCTGGGCATCAGCGTGGACCGCTTTATCGTCATTACCTTTTTCCTGTCGGGCTTTGTGGGCGGCCTGGCCGGCACCCTGGTGGGCACGGCCTTTGGCGTGGCTGGACCGTATTTCGGCGTCAGTTACGGCCTCAAGGGGCTGGCGGTCATCGTGCTGGGCGGGCTGGGCAGTATTCCGGGCGCGGTGCTGGGCGGGCTGGTTATCGGGCTGGCCGAAGCTTTTGTGCCCGCCGACTACTCGGCCTACAAGGACGCGGTGGCCTTTGCGCTGCTGTTCGCCATTCTGCTGGTGCGCCCGCAGGGGCTGCTGGGCCGCAGCGCCATTCAGAAGGTGTGACGTGAACGATTTTCTCCAAACCTACGGTTTTCTGATCGCCACCATGCTGCAAGCGGGTCTGCTGGGCCTCAGTCTGTACTTCCCGCTGCAGGCGGGTCAACTGAGCCTGGCCAGCCCCGGCTTCTACGCTCTGGGCGGGTACGTGGCCGCCATCCTGCTCACCAACCCTTCGTTTGCAGGCCTGCGGGACACGCTGGGGCAGGGCATCTTTCCGCTGACCTGGCTGGCGGGGGCCGTGCTGGGCGGCTTGCTGGGCGTGGTGGTGGGTGTGCCGGCGCTGCGGCTGCGCGGCATTTACCTGGCGCTGGCCACCATCGCCTTCGTGGAAATCCTGCGGGTGGTGGCGCTGAACCTGACGGTGACGGGCGGCGCCGTGGGTATCTTCGGCATTCCGCAAACCTTCGGGTTTCAGGACCGCTGGCAGTACATCTTTCTGTTCGGGCCCCTACTGGCGCTGACCCTGCTGTTTACGCGGCAGCTGGAACGCTCGCGGGTCGGCCGGGCCCTGCGCGCCCTCCGCGAGGACGAACTGGCTGCCGACGCCATGGGTGTGCCGCCCACCCAGTACAAGGTGCTGGCTTTCGTGATTGGCGCGGCCCTGGCGGGACTGGTGGGGGCCATGAGCGCGCCCTTCCTGAACACCTGGAATGCCAAGCAGGGGACGTTCGACTCGTCCATCACCATCCTGGCCGCGGTGCTGATTGGCGGCAGCCGCAACATCTGGGGCCCCGTGGTGGGCGGCGCGCTGCTGGCCGCCGTGCCCGAGGTGCTGCGGTTCCTGGCCGACTGGCGCCTGGTGATCAACGGCCTGGTGCTGGTGGTGGCCAGCCTGTATCTGCCGCAGGGCATTGTCGGGGCCCTGGCCCGCCTGACCCGGCCCCGCCCCCCGCAGCGTCCCCTGGCGCCGGCCTACGAGAAACAGCCATGACAGCCTCCTCCACTCCTCTCCTCCAAGCCCGCGAGATGACCCGGCGCTTCGGCGGTCTGGTCGCCGTGGACCACGTTTCTTTCGATGTCCATGAGGGTGAGATCTTCGGTCTGATCGGGCCCAACGGCGCGGGCAAGACCACCCTGTTTAACCTGATGACCGGCCTGACGCCTCCTTCCAGCGGCACCCTGAGCTACCAGGGCCAGCCGATTACGGGCCTGCCGCCGCACCGCGTGGCGCAGACTGGCCTGAGCCGCACCTTTCAGAACATCCGTCTGTTCCGGGGCCTGTCCGCGCTGGAGAATGTCAAGATTGCCCAGCACACCCGCACCCACGCGGGGCTGTGGCGCGGCGTTTTTGGCGGGGCGCGGGCCGAGGAAGTGGCCGTCGAGCGCCGCGCCTGGGACCTGCTGGACCTGGTCGGCCTGAGCGACCGCGCGGGCGAACTGGCGGGCAATTTCAGCTACGGCGACCAGCGCCGCCTGGAAATTGCCCGCGCTCTGGCCACCGAGCCGCGCGTGCTGCTGCTGGACGAACCGGCCGCTGGCATGAACACCGCCGAGAAGGGCCAGCTGACGGCCTTTATCCGCCAGGTGCGCGATCAGTTTAACCTAACGGTGCTGGTCATTGAACACCATGTGCCGCTGGTCATGAACCTCTGTGACCGGGTGGCGGTGCTGAATTTCGGCAAGCTGATCGCTGTGGGCGACCCCGCCACCGTGCAGCGCGACCCGAAAGTGATTGAAGCGTATCTGGGAGGCGAAGAATGACGCTGCTGGAAATCGAGAATCTGAGCGTCAACTACGGCGCCATTCAGGCCGTGCGGGGCCTGTCGCTAACTGTGCAGGAGGGCGAGGTGGTCACGCTGATTGGCGCCAACGGAGCTGGGAAGACGACCACCCTGCGCGCCGTGTCGCGGCTGCTGCGCCCGGTGGCCGGCCAGATTCGCTTTGCAGGCCGCGATATCACCCGCGCGCCTGCCGATCAAGCTGTGCGCCTGGGCATTGCGCAGAGCCCGGAAGGCCGACAGGTGCTGGCCCGCCAGAGCGTGCAGGACAATCTGGAACTGGGCGCCTACACCCGGAAGGGCAACTTCCGGGCGGACCTTTACGAAATGTACGAGCGCTTTCCCCGTCTGGGCGAGCGGCGCACGCAGCTGGCGGGCACCTTGTCCGGCGGCGAGCAGCAGATGCTGGCCATCGCCCGCGCCCTGATGAGCCGGCCCAAACTGCTGCTGCTGGACGAACCCAGCCTGGGCCTGGCCCCCATCATCGTGCGCGAGATTTTTAGCATCATCCGCGAACTGAACGAACAGGGCGTCACGATTTTGCTGGTGGAGCAGAATGCCCGCCTGGCCATGAATGCCAGCCACCGCACCTACGTACTGGAGGCCGGGCAACTGACCTTCAGCGGCGTCAGTGCCGACCTGGTCAACGACGAACGGGTGCTGCACGCTTACCTGGGCGGCTAGGGGCCTTTCTTTAAGCCCGGCGTGTTCTCGTTCAGTTGGCGGGGACACGCCGCGCCTCCTTTCTTGAGCTGGTCGGTGCGGCTGCTTTTCGCACCCTGGGTCTTCTTCAGGTCATCAGCAGGCGCCACAAGGGTCAGCCACAATTCAAGCGGCCCTAAACCCTCAGCCTGTCTCGACACCAGGCAGGGCATCTCTCCTGTAGTTCGACCCCTCTTCAACTTTGCCTCACCGCGGCAGGCACATCCTAAACTTCACCCGCTACAGTGAACTTCACTATGAAGCCACTGGCGACCCGCCTGGCCAACTTTGGCCCTTCTGTGTTCAGTGAACTGACCCGGCTCGCGGCGGTCCATCAGGCCGTGAATCTTGGGCAGGGCTTTCCTGACTTTGCCCCCGAGCCTTTCATGCTTGACGCTTTACGGAGTGCAGCAGCTGGCCCACAGCAGTATGTGCCGCCTGCCGGTCTCCTTGAGCTGCGGCAGGCGCTGTCCACCTTCCTGACACCCAGCTGTGGCTTTGCCCCTGACCCCGAGACAGAAATAACGGTAACCGTGGGCGCCACAGAGGCGATGCACGCTGCTATCCAGGCCCTGGTCAACCCAGGCGACGAAGTGGTCATTCTGGAACCGAGCTACGACATGTACGCGCCACAGGTCGAATTTGCGCAGGGGGTCGTGCGCCGCGTGGCCCTGGTGCCTGATGAAGCTGGCCACTGGTGCCTGAATCTGGAGGCCGTGCGGGCCCTCGTGACGCCAAAGACCAAAGCGCTGATTCTGAACACCCCCCATAATCCAACCGGCAAGGTGTTCTCGTACGCCGAACTGGCCGGCCTGGCCGAGCTGGCGCTGGAATTTGACCTGTATGTGCTGGCTGATGAGGTCTACAGTCACCTCGTTTACGAAGGCGAGCATGTCTCGGTCGCGTCGTTGCCGGGCATGCGCGAACGGACCGTCACCATCGGCTCGGCGGGCAAGCTCTTTTCCGTGACGGGCTGGCGGGTGGGCTGGGCCGTGGCCTCTCCTGAGGTGAGTAAGGCCCTCCGGGCGGGTCACACTTTCGTGACGTTTGCGGCGCCCACGCCTCTTCAGGTCGCCCTGACTGTGGCCTTGACCTACACGCAGACCCTGTCAGTGACGGCACAGACCTTCCGGCAGCGGCGTGACCAATTGGCGGCGGCACTCACGGCTGCCGGTTTACCGCCTTATCCCGCGCAGGGCGGCTACTTTTTGACCGCAGATGTCTCTGCTCTGGGCCAGGATGAGGCTGAAGTGGCCCGGTTCCTCCTCACCGAAGGTGGAGTGGCTGCGCTGCCAATGGGCGTGTTTTACAGCGAGGCGACCCGGCCGCTGGTCCCAAGGCTACGCTTCGCCTTCTGCAAGTCCGGTGAGGTGCTGGACGAGGCGGCCCGCCGACTGGCCCGAGTGCCAGTACCTTCAGCGACTGTTCAGGTACAGCACAGCTGAACCCTGACAGAGTTCCCTCAAGTGGATCGGAGCAGTTCGGGATGTATTCCAGTCAATAATTGACAAAAATTGTAATCTTCTCGTAGGGTTTGGAAGCATGATTACCTGCCCCAGAGGTTTCCCATAGCCGCTCTCGCTGGTCTCCATGTCCTGAGCCTGGAATCCCGCCGCAGCGAGGACATGCAGGCCCTCATCCGCACCTACGGGGGAATCCCTCAGGTTGCGCCTAGCATGCGCGAACGGCCGCTTGATTTGAGCAGTGCCCTGGCCCTGTTTCAGCGGCACCTGCTGACCGGAGATATACACGCTGTCGTTTGTCAGGCTGGCGTAGGCACCCGGACGTTCCTTCAGGCGCTGGTCCCTACTAAACTTGAGGCCCTTCAGAACGTGCCTTTTCTTGCGCTCGGCCCCATATCAGCGCGTGTGCTGAGCGATTTCGGGCTCGGCCGCGTTCAGAAGACCCGGCCTCACCTGTGGCCCCAGGTGGCCGAACACCTGTTGGCCACCCTCTCGCGGGGCCAGCACGCGGTCATCCTTGAATACGGCGAGGCCATGCCGGCCGCCCTGGTCCGTGAACTGGGTGCCGCCGGCATTCGGGTCACCAGCTTGCCCGTCTACCACTGCGCTTTTCCGATCAATCCTGTTCCCCTCGCTCAAGCGGTCCGCGACGTTGTGCTGGGTGGGCCTGATGTCCTGCTGCTTTCGAGAGGCACGCAGTTGCTCCATTTCCTGAAATATGCGGAGAGGCTTGGGCTTCAGGCAGAGGCCCGCGCCGGCCTGAACCGTCTGGTCACGGTCAGTATTGGCCCGGCGTGCAGTGAGGCGGCCGCCGACCTGGGCCTCCGGATTGACCTGGAAGCCGACCCGCACACCATGACCACGCTGGTACGGCTGGCGGCGGAGAAGGCCCACAGCGTCATGGCCCAGCGCCTGAGCCGCACCGGATAGCCCAGGCGGCCACTCGGGGACGCCCCCTCAGTGAAGTCGGAGCGACTTCTGTGACAGAGACGGCGCTCCGGTGGCAGCCTTGCGCCTCAGTCGGGGCCTGGACGTATTTTTCAGGTGGTTCGTTTATTCAAGGGCCGAACGGCTGCTTGGAAGAACAGGCTGCGCGTGTCACAGAGTTGCTCTAGCGCAGCGGAGAGGCCCTTGGTGCGCTGAACCAGCGGTCCTGATGGCCCAGACGGCGTCAACCTCTCAGACTCGCTGCCAAATTCAGGCACCCGCCGAAGGGCCAGTTCGGCTTGACCAACCCTCGACGGTCAAGACGAAGAACGGCATTCTAATTGACAGCATTGGTCAACTAGAATGTGGTCGCTTGCCAGGCCACCAACCCTCCTCCGCTCTCCCTCCACCTGCTGATCCTTTCCAGGCTCGGCGTGTCTTTTTTCAGGATGTCTCATGACCAGTACGGACCATCAACCCTCCATCTTTTCGGGACACACGCCGCTTGAACGGGCTCGCCAGGTCGTTGGTGCGCTGGCAGCCACGGCAGTCCAGCGCGACCGCAGTGCTGGTTTGCCTGACCTAGAAGTGCGTTTGCTGCGCGCGGCGGGCCTGCTTGACCTGGTGGTGCCCCGGCACTACGGCGGTCAGGGCGGCACCTGGCCAGAGGCGCTGGAAGTCGTGCGGGCACTGTCTCATGACAGCGGCTCTCTGGGCCAGTTGTATGGCAATCACCTGGGCCTGCTGATTGCGCCTCACCTGTCGGGAAGCGCGGCGCAGCAGGCCTTTTATTACCGGGGCACCGCCGAGCACCAGTGGTTCTGGGCCAATGCGCTGAACACCCGCGACCCCAGGCTGCGGCTCACGCAGACCGGTGCAGGCGAATTCCGCCTGAATGGCGTTAAGGGTTTCGGCACAGGCGTGGCGGTGGGCGACCAGCGACTCTTCAGTGCTGTGCCCGCAGACGGCGGGGACCCAGTCACCTTTGTCCTGCCGCAGGACCGCGAGGGGATACACGCTCAGGAGGACTGGGACTCGTTTGGTCAGCGCCGGACAGCCAGCGGCACGGTTAACTTTGATGGGGTTCAGCTCGGGCCAGAGGAAATCCTCAGTGGCTCGTCGTCCGAGCAGGCGTTTTCGACATTTTCTGGCGTTATCTCGCAGGCCACGAAGACGTTTATCTACCTGGGCATTGCCGAAAGTGCCCTGGTTTCAGCTCGCGACTACCTGTGCACCCAGGCCCGGCCCTGGTTGACCTCTGGCGTCACGCAGGCCAGTCACGACCCTTACGTGCTGCGGCAGTACGCCGAACTCTGGGTGGCGCTGCAGGGGGCGCTGGCGCTGGCCCGTCACGCGGCGACCACAGTTCAGGCCGCCTGGCGCCAGGAGTGGGCTCTGACCGCCGCCGAACGCGGCGCCGCAGCGGTTGACGTCTTTGCCGCCAAGGTCAGCGCGACCCAGGCGGGCCTGCAGATCACCAGCCGCCTCTTTGAACTCCTGGGGCCGCGCGCCACGACGACAGAACTGGGCTTCGACCGTTTCTGGCGGGACCTGCGGACCTTTACCCTTCACGACCCTGTGGACTACAAGTTGAAAGAAATTGGCGACCAATTGCTGAATGACACCTGGCCGGCAGTGACTCAGTACTCCTAAAGAGGTTGGCCACACGACACTCGGAAGAGGATGTGTGGCCTTCTTTTGGGCTGTTGGATGCAAGTGAAAGAGGAGCACATTCAGGGGAATGCGGCGACTGGACGGCCTTTCAAACTCAGCAGCCTCTGGCAGGGGATCTGGGCCAGCCCTTGACGACCTGCACATGGCGTGGTTGGCGTTGGTGTGACTTCATAACAGAAGACATCAGGCTCAGCGCCACAGAAGGGTCGCTGTGCCAGCTGCCAGCAGGGCAGCGGCCCAGACCCGGTCCAGGTTGACCCACGCCTGACGCAAAATGGTCAGGCCCACGTAGTGGTAGACCAGCAGCGCCACAGAGGCCATGACGGTGAACATGCCCAGCGTGTGTACGGCCACTGCACCCAGCCCGGCCCAGACGGGCGCCGTGCTGGGCATCAGGTGGCCGCTGTGCGCGGCATGGTGCAGGGCGTCTGCGTGCCCGGAAGGCGGCAGCACCAGCGGCAGCAGCATCAGCCCGGCGCCGTGGGCGGTCGACATGAGAAACGACCAGAGCGTCAGGTCGCGGAAACCGACTTTCATGCCCACCCAGCGGGGATGAGCGTCGGGCCGCAGCAGTTTGTAGGCCCCAAACGCCAGGATGGCGCCTGCACCCACCCATCGCAGCACCTGGCCGTCCAGTACCAGGCCAGCCAGCCCCACCAGCAGCAGCACGAGGAGAATGGAAAGCGCGTGGCCCAGCGCAATAGGCAGCAGCGCGCGCCAGACTGCCTTTGGCGCCCGCTGCTGCAGGCCCAGTGCGACGGCAAACAGCCAACCCATCGCGGGGTTAAGGCCATGCAGGCCGCCGAGGAGCAGCAGCGCGGGCCAGGTGACCGCATCGTTCATGCCGGCACTCAGGGGTTGGGATAGCAGAATGAGTCGGACGAGGCGTCTCCGCCCTGCAGGCGCACCTGGTGGGCCCGTTTCTCCCCAAAGTCCACCAGAAAGTCGGGATCAAGGGTCAGGCCGCCGCCAGGCTGCACGTCCAGTTTGGCTGCCCAGCCCCGAATTCCCGCTGGATAGAACTGGTCGTCCCAGGACGCGTACAGAGAATTGGTGACATAGACGCGCTGCCCGTCCCGGCTGACTTCCACCATCTGCGGTCCGCCCGTCAGCGGCTCGTCTGAGCGGGGGTGGCCGGTGCGCCGCACGATGCCGCCCAGGTGTACCGAGCCCGCCAGGCGCGGCTCGAACGGATTGCTCACGTCGTACTGCCGCAGTTCGCCAGTGCCCCAGCACGAGACATACAGGAACTGGTCATCCAGCGAGAGATTGATGTCGGTAATCAGGGGCGGCACAGCCCCAAACCCCTGTAGTAGCGGCGGCAGGTCGGCGGGGTCGGCCGGTTCAGCGGGCACCTCAATCACCTTTTGAATCTTCCATTCGGTGCCGTCCAGATGCCACAGCCATACGGACGCCGAAAGGTCAGCCAGGCTGGTCACCACGCCCACAAAGCCGTAGGTCTGCCGGGGGTCGTGGGCGGGGCGCAGTTCCAGCACCATCTGCTGCTCGGCGCCCAGATCCAGGGTTTTGACATGCTCGCGCGTGCGCATGTTCCAGACATGAAGGCTGTGGCCGTAGCCGCCCGCCAGCAGAATCTCGGGATTCAGCCCCTGTTCCACCATGTTCGGTGTGCCCCACTCTGAAGTCAGCATGGTGTCGTGCCCCAGGTGCCACCAGAAATCGTAGGAGAGGTGCTGCGGCCCACGGTTCTTTTCCCAGGCACCCTTGATGTCAAAAGTGGTGTGGTCCAGCACAAAAATGCCGCCAGGTCCGTCGCCCGAAGGCGACCCCAGGGCGTTCATATACACGGCGTCGGGGCCGCAGTGCACCGTATGGGGCCGGCTGTAGCCCGTTTTGGCCTCCAGTTCCTGCGGCTCGATGATCTTGTGGATCGTCGGCTGCCGGGGATCAGGCTTGATATCAATGATGTACAGCCGCGAAGAGCGCAGGCCCGGCACCAGTAGGTAACGCCGCTCTACGTGGGGGTGGGGCATGGTGGGGCACAGCGCCGCGCTACACGCGTTCCAGCCAAAGTGGTGCAGCTCATCGCCCAGATTGGGCATGTCCAGGCGGCCCACCTCCTGCGCGTAGGTGGGGGAGGACGGGTCAAGGTCCAGGACCACCAGAGCGTCTGGGGTGCGGCCGGTGGCGTCAATCTCGACCACGTAGGCCAGGGTTTCGCGCGGCGCGCTCTGGGCCATGCTGGGCGACGGGTAAAACGTGGGGTCTGGCCGGAAGGTTCGTGACGACATGGAAGCTCCTGTCTGAAAAGGCCCTGCAAGGATAGTTGACAAAAGTTATCAAATTTATATTGGGGATGACCGCACAACTGGGTGGCGGCGGCGAAAGGCGCCCCTGAGCAGCGAAAGAGCCGCCCTGCCGGCGAGCCTTACCTGGTCGGCCGCGCGAACGCTGCAGTGTGCTGGGCCGTGACATGCACCGGCTGGCCCACCTGCACGGTCACAGCCGCTTTCGGGAGGTGCAGTTCCAGCGGCGGCAGACTGGCCGCCCGCTGCACCTCAATGCGCGCCTCATGGCCCACCACATGCACCCGCGAGATGGTGCCCGCCTGGCTGTCGGCGGCGGGCTGCGCGTGCAGGGTCAGGTCCTGAGGCCGCACCAGCACCTCGGTCTGCTGGTCTTGTGTCCAGAGGTTGGCGCGGCCCAGAAAGCGGTAGGTAAACGGCGTGGCCGGGGCGTCGTAGACCTCAGCTGGGGTGCCTTCCTGCTCTATGCGGCCGGCATTAAACACCACGATGCGGTCAGCAATTTCCATCGCTTCGGCCTGGTCGTGGGTCACGAAGACACTCGTGAGGTGAATCTCGTCGTGCAGCTGGCGCAGCCAGTCTCTGAGTTCCTGACGGACGGCGGCGTCCAGCGCCCCGAACGGTTCGTCCAGCAGCAGCACGCGGGGCTCGACGGCCAGGGCGCGGGCCAGGGCCACCCGTTGCCGCTGACCCCCGCTGAGCTGAGACGGGTAGCGGCCAGCCGCCCAGTCCAGCTGCACGAGCCCCAGCAGCCGCATGACTTTCTCCCGGATCATGGCGGCGGGCAGGCGAGCGGCGCCGCGCTTGACCCTCAGGCCAAACGCCACGTTCTCGAACACCGTCATGTGCTTGAACAGGGCGTAGTGCTGGAACACGAACCCGATGCCCCGGTCGCCGGGGCCGGCATCTGTTACGTCCTGACCCGTCAGGTGCACGCGGCCGGTGTCGGGGTGCTCCAGGCCGGCGATCACCCGCAGCAGCGTGGTTTTGCCGCTGCCGCTGGGACCCAGCAAAGCCACGAGTTGTCCGTCAGGGACATGCAGGGTCACGTCGGCTAGGGCGGTGAAGGTGCCAAACTGCTTGCCAATGTGGGTGACGTCAATACTCACGTGTGGGCTCTCCCGGTGCGGGCTTCAATCAGGGCCTTGACGGCCAGGGTGATCAGGGCGAACAGGGCCAGTAGCGACGCCACGGCGAAGGCCGCGACCGTCTGGTATTCGTTGTAAAGAATCTCGACGTGCAGAGGCAGGGTGTTGGTCAGACCGCGAATTTTGCCGGACACGACCGACACCGCCCCAAACTCGCCCAGGGCGCGGGCGTTGCACATGATGACGCCGTACAGCAGCGCCCAGCGGATGTTGGGCAGGGTCACGCGGGTAAAGGTCTGCCAGCCGGTGGCGCCCAGGGTCAGGGCCGCTTCCTCATCATCGCGGCCCTGGGCCTGCATGACCGGAATGAGTTCCCGCGCCACGTAGGCGAAGGTCACGAACGTGGTGGCCAGAATGATCCCAGCCGGCGCAAAGATGATCTTGAGGTCGTGGGCTTCCAGCCAGGGGCCCAGCCAGCCCTGACGGCCAAACAGCAGCACGTATACCAACCCGGAAATGACGGGCGAAATAGCCAGCGGCAGGTCAATGAGGGTCAGCAGCAGGCTGCGCCCCGGAAAGTCGAACTTGGCGGTGGCCCAGGCCGCGCTGACCCCGAACAGGGTATTGAGGGGCACGGCAATCAAGGCCGTCAGCAAAGACAGCCGCACGGCGGCCAGGGTGTCTGGGGTGTGCAGCGCCTGCCAGTAAGGCCCTAGGCCACTGCGCAGAGCTGTCAGGAATACCACCGACAGCGGCAGGACCAGCAGCAGCCCCACCAGCAGGAGGGTCAGGCCGACCATAAAGGTGGGCCACCAGCGGGCGAGCTTCACCGCTCACCCCGGCGGCCCAGGCGCGCCTGCGCAGTGTTGGCTACCAAGAGCAGCGTCACAGAGATAACCAGCATGGCGACGGCCACAGCGGCGGCACCCGCGTAGTCGAACTGTTCCAGTTTGCCGACGATCAGCAGCGGCGCAATTTCTGTTTTAAAGGGGAGGTTGCCACTGATAAACACGACCGAGCCGTATTCGCCAATGGTGCGGGCCAGCGCCAGCGTAAAGCCGCTGAGCAGGGCCGGATACAGGGCGGGCAGCGTGACGCGCCAGAAGGTCTGGCTGGGGGTGGCCCCCAGGCTCAGGGCCGCTTCTTCGGGTTCCGGGCCCAGGTCTTCCAGGACCGGCTGTAGGCTACGCACCACAAACGGCAGGCCAATGAAAATCAGCGCGATAACGATGCCGGCCGGGGTGTACGCGAGGCGAATACCGGCCTCGGCCAGAGGTGCGCCCAGCCAGCCGTTGGGTGCCAGCAGGGTGGTCAGGGTGATCCCCGCCACCGCTGTGGGCAGCGCAAACGGCAGGTCAATCAGGGCGTCCACAAAGCGCTGGCCGGGCACCCGGTAACGTGTCAGGGTCCAGGCCAGGATCAGCCCAATCGGCAGATTGATGAGCGAAGCCGCCAGCGCCGTCAGGAAGGACACCCGCAAAGCGGCCAGCACGCGCGGCGTGTTCACCGCGTCCACCATGCCGTCCAGGCCCAAGGAAGCGGCCTTAAAGACCAGGGCGGCTAGGGGAATCAGCACGATCAGACTGAGGTACAGCGTGGCGTACCCCAGGGTGAGGTTCAGGCCCGGCAGGACATGCCTGCGGGCCTGCCGAACGGCGGGAACGGTGGTCACGCCCTCAGCGTCCGGTGTACACCTGATCGAAGACGCCGCCGTCGGCAAAGAATTTCTTCTGGGCCGCGCGCCAGCCCCCAAACTGCGCGATGCTGAACAGGTTCACCTTGGGAAACTGGGCGGCGTATTTGGCGGCCACTTCCTGGCTGCGGGGGCGGTAGTAGTTTTTGGCGATCAGTTCCTGCGCTTCTGGGCTGAACAGGAACTGCAAGTAGGCTTTGGTGACCTTTTCCGTCTTGTGCTTGGCGACGTTCTTGTCCACCCAGGTGACCGGCGGCTCGGCCAGGATGCTGACGCTGGGCACCACAATCTGGAATTTGCCCTCGCCCAGTTCACGGGTGGCCAGCAGCGCCTCGTTCTCCCAGGCGATCAGCACGTCTCCAATGCCGCGCTCGACAAAGGTCGTCGTGCTGCCGCGCGCCCCAGAGTCCAGCACGGGCACATTCTTAAAGAGCTTGGTGACGTAGTCCTTGGCGCCAGCTTCGCCGCCGAGTTTCTTCTGGGCCCAGCCCCAGGCCGCCAGAAAATTCCAGCGTGCGCCGCCACTGGTTTTGGGGTTGGGCGTGATGACCTGCACGCCGGGCTTCACCAGGTCGCCCCAGTCCTTAATGCCTTTGGGGTTACCCTTGCGTACCAGAAACACGATGGTGCTGGTGTACGGGCTGCTGTTGTAGGCCAGGCGCTTTTGCCAGGCTTCGGGCAATAGGCCCTTGTCGGCAATCGCGTCAATGTCGTAGGCCAGCGCCAGGGTGACAACGTCGGCCTCCAGCCCGTCAATGACGCTGCGGGCCTGAGAACCGCTGCCCCCATGCGAGTTATTGATCTTCAGCGTGTCGCCCGTTCGGGTCTGCCACTGCTTGGCGAAGGCCGCATTGATGTCCTGATACAGCTCGCGGGTGGGGTCATACGAGACGTTGAGGATGGTGACGGTGGCCGCCGTGGCCGCAGAGGTCAGAAGCAGAGCCGTGAGGAACAGGGGTTTCATAGGTTCTCCTTGAGGGGTGAAGGTTGGTCGAGAGCTGACAGCAGAGAGGCGCGACCTAGATGTCGTGCCAAGCGCTAAAGCAAGAGGTTCATGAAAGAAGACGCTGCTGCATCACACCATGCTTTAGTTGACCAAAGTTGTCAACCACTTCCGAGAAGAGGTTAGAGTGGGGCATGCGTCTCCTGAGCCTTGATGTCTACGCCTTTCAGGCAGTCGGCTACCTGGGCGCCCATCCGGAGCGGTGGATCACTGCGGCCGAACTGTGCGCGCAGACAGGCCTGCGCCGGGCATTCATGGTCCGCGTGCTGGCCAGCCTGGTGCGGGGGGATGTCGTGCTCTCGAAAAAGGGGTGCAGCGGCGGCTACCGGCTGGCCCGCGCGCCGCAGGCGGTCACCCTCTATGATGTGGTCCGCAGCCTGGAGCGGCCCGTGGCGCCCCTGTCGTGCGTGAGCCTCAGCGCGCCGTCGCAGTGTGCGGCAGCCCAGTGCTGTCAGGCCCGTCAGGGGGTCTATGAGCAGCTGCGCGCCGCGACGCATCAGGTGCTGGCGAGATCTACTGCTGCGGACCTCGCGCGAGATGTCCAGGGTGGCGTCACGTACGACACCTGCCTTAAACATCTCTGGCATCCCCAATTTGAATCTGCGCTCCACCGCCCTTTTGAGGGCGACCAGGCTCAAGTGCTGGTGCCGGGCTAGACGACGGCCGTCATCCTGTCTGGCGAACACTCGGGGCTGATTGTTGGCGCTTTCCATCCCATCTGCGAGTCCGCGGTGGACTTTCCCCTAAAAGGCTGATCGCTACTTCACCTCAAACTGCTGTACAGGCGAGCGCAGCCTTCCTCAGGCATTGTCCTCTCCAGTCTCCGTAGACACAGTAGATGGAGATTCAAGAGGCTAGACAGCGGGACATGCTGCGTAGTGGTAGAGAAGCCCCCTCGTGAGGCTGAGTGGCAGCAGACACTTTAGACTTTCAAACTGCCGCTTCAGTTTTCCAGGTCATGAATACGCAGACCTCACTCCGACACAGGGCCACTCGCCCGAGCCAGGTGTCTGTCCTTTCATTCTGGTAGATGGGTGTGATTACAATGAAGAATGTCACAAGAAGCCGAAACGTCCTCTTCACCGTCGCACCCACCGGGCCTTTCCTATACGGCACCGAAGCTGACTGAACTAGGCGCCTGGGCCAGCCTGACTCTGGTCATTTCAGTTCCCATTCTGCCGGGGATGGTCGGAGACGGCTATGAAGGCCGGTAAACGCTGGGCTGCCTGGGCCGGGCTGGCCCTGCTGACAGGCTGCGCGCCTGCAACAGCGCCCAAGCCCGCTGCCTTGAAGCCCCTGGGGCTCGTAGAAATCAGCTTCGATGGCCTGGGCAGTACACAGGCGTCCTCACAGGTGCGCCCGCTGGCCCTCAAAGAAAACAGTGGCGGCCTGGACCTCTCCCCTCTCAGCGTCAGCGTGACGGATGTAGGCGTGCGCGGCAGCGGCGGCACCCGCTACATCACGGCCACCTACCGGGTGCGCAACGCGGCGGCCGACGGCATACCATCAGCCCAGGCGCGCAGCAACATCACCCTTCTGGCGGCCGGCGTGGCAGACAACGTGGACGGCACCGCCCTGCGGTCCATGACCACCTTCAGCGGCGCGCCCGTGCCGACCAGTGTGGCCCGCACGGTGCTGCCCACGCACGCAGTGGAATATGCACCCGCCACCGAACGCGTGGTGACCGTGGCGGGTGGCGCCCACCTTCAGGTTCTGAGCGAGGCTGAGGTGGTACCGGGCAACCTGACGCAGGGTGGGGCACCGGCTGCGTCCTATGCGGCGCTGGGCGTCACGACGGTCTTCCCCTACGGCTACGTGACGCATACGCGAACCGGGGGCCGTACCCTGGGCGCCAATCCAGCGGCCGGGCAATATGACGGCCGCGTCGCCCTGAGCGTGCGCGTGCCGCTGCAGGCCAATGACAACGCCCAGACCCCCACTCAGGGCAGTCAGCGCGATCCCTGGGCCTTCAAGATGACCTTTCTGGTGGTCGAGGACCCGGCCACCCGCATCACCCAGAGCCTGGAAGAGCAGAGCTTCAGTGACACCAACATTCTGGCGCGCGGTGTAGAAACAGGCGCCACAGAAGTCAACCTCCTGCCAGGCAGCGCTTACGCCTCGGGGGCCACCCTGCCGTCACGGCGGGTCTGTCAGGTGCGGACCGCTGGCCTGGCGGGCGCCGGCACCGCGTCTTATCTCGTCAACTCGTGCCCCTAAGCGGAGGTTCTATGCGTCACGTTCATCTCTTGCTGGGCGCTCTTGTGCTGGGCAGTTGCGCCGCGCCTCAGACGGCCCCACCTCAAGCTGCGCCGGCCCCCGTAGTGGGCACGCCGGCCCCGGCCCCTTCACCCACCGAACCCGCCCCGGCCCTCGCGCACGAACTCACACCGCTGGGCACCGTGCAACTGGCCTTTTCGGGTCTCAATGACCCAGACGGCTTTACGGCCGAACTCGTGCCGCAGGCCCTGACCGATATCGGCGGCATTCAACTTGAACCGCTGGCGACCAGTTCCTTTACCGTGGGCACGCGGGGCGCGGGCGGGATGCGCTACCTCTCGGCTTCTTTTCGGGTGCGAAATGCAGCGGCGGGCGGCGCCGCCTACGCTGTGGTCCGTCAGAACCTGACGCTGGTGGCCGCCAGTACCGCCAGCACCATCGGCGAGACAGCCATCAGTGGCCTGCAGCGCTTTGACGGCAGCGCGGCCAGCCCAGCCATCGCCCAGAGCATCCTGCCCACCCACACCATGACCCTGGACCGCACCACGGACCTCGTGCGGCCCAAGCTGGGCGGCGAGGACCTGCAGGTGTTTGCCGAGGATGAGGTGAGTGTGGCCCCGGCCGGGGCGGTGCGCCTCTTTCCCTACGGTTTCGTGGTGCGGAAAAAAGGCGCCATCAATACCCGGCAACTGCCAGCCAGCCCGGCCACCGGACAATTTGACGGCGTGGTCACGGTGGCGGTCAAGCTGCCCCTCCAGGCCAACGCCGCCGATGACCCTTTCCGGTTCAGCATGAATTTTGCGGTGATGGACGACAGCCGCACCCGCGTCACCGAGAGCGTGGAGGAACAGGGCGCAAGTAGCGACGCGGCCGTTCGCGCTGGGGTGCTGGGGGCAAATACACCCATCATGACCCTCTGCGGCAGCAGCCTGAACACGGCCACAGGGCAATTTATCGGCTCGGCCACCACCGCTGGCAATACGGCACGTCTGGCCAAGTTGGGCGGCAATATCGCCCTGAAAAAGGTGGCCCTGGCCTACGGCGTGCCGGGCAATACCCGCCTGAGTGTCAACACGGCAGCAGGCCTGGCCAGCGCCTACAGCACATACAACGGCGCCGCACTGAGCTTTGGCAGTGGCAGCAGTCGCCGGGGGGGCAGCGTCACCCTGAACGCGGCTGGGGACTTCACGTTCGTGTCCAAAGCCGGGGACGGCGCCCCAGCGGTCACCGACCAACTGGTCTACCGGGTGGCCGATAACCAGGGATGCAGCAGCACTGACACCACCGCCGACGTGAATGTCAGCGGGCGCGTCTGGTTCGTCAACAACACTGGGGCGGCTGGGGACGGGCGGCAGACCACACCGTTTAACACCCTGTTGGCGGCACAGAACGCTTCTGCAGCGGGAGACTACCTGTATGTGGCGCAGGGGAACGGCACGACCAGTGGGCAGAACAGCGGCCTCATCCTGAAAACTGGTCAGACCCTGATCGGTGCGGGCGCGGCCCTGACCATCGGGGGCGTCACATACGCCGCAGCGGGGCAACCAGCAAGCATCGGCAACAGCGGCGGCGTGGGCCTCACGGTGGCCCAGAACAATGCTGTCCAGGGCCTGAGCATCAGCGGCACGTCGGGAGGCGTCAGCGGCACGGGCTTTGGCACCCTGACCCTGACCGTGCCTAGCGTCGGCGCCTCCGCTGGTCCGGCCCTCAACCTGACCACTGGCACCCTGACGGCAACCCTAGACACCCTGAACTCCAGCAACTCGGCGACTTCAGGCGCCTTGCTGACGGGCGTAGGCGGCACCCTGAGCGTCACGGGCACCGGCACGGCGGGCTCAGGCGGGACCCTTCAGGGAGCGGCGAACCACGGCGTCTCCATCTCGCCACAGAATCAGACCCTCACCGTCACCCTTGACCGCCTGAATATTCAGAACAACAGGGGAAACGGCCTTCTGGCCAGGACGACCAGCAATGAAACTGGACGCGCCCTGCTAACGGTCCGCAACAGCAGTTTCACCAGCAATGCCCAGGCAGCCCTGAGTGTCGAGCAGGCGGCCGCCAGCGCCTCGCGCACGGTGCTGATCGACAACACAGTCAACAACCTCACCTCAGACGGGAGCGGCTTCAGTGTCTCGACAGCCCACGCGGCGGCCCAGACCGACGAGTTCATCGCGCAGAACAACACCATCACGCTGGACCCCGGCAGAGGCAGCAGCACCATCGGTATCCGGGGCCTGGTCAGAGGACAGGGGACGCTGCGCGCCAGTGCCAGCAGCAATACTGTGACGGGCTTCAGCGCCCACGGCTTGGCCTGGTATGCCCTGGCCAGCGGCGCGCGGGCCGACGTGACCATGACCGGCAACCGCGCCAGTACGTCTTCAGGCAATGCCCTCGAAGGCGCGCTGGTTCAGGACGGCGAGGCGGCCATCAGCACAGAGGTCTGCCTCAATGCCAGTGGGAATGTGCTGTCCGGCCCTCCTGGTCTCGACTTTGATGGTCTCTATCTGTGGATTCCCTCGGGGACGCCCATGCAAATTCAGGGGCTCACCGGAAACGCCCGGAACTACCTTCAGGGCCAGAATCCAGGCACCACAGTCTTTGTGGACGGTGGCGCTGCCGCCGGCACCTGCGCTGTGCCAACACCCTAAAGGACAGCCATGCAAGAACCCTACATCGGTACGATCCAGATTTGCAGTTTTCCCTTTGCTCCTAAAGGCTGGGCTTTTTGCCAGGGGCAGACGTTGCCTATCGCCCAGAATCAGGCCCTGTTCGCCGTCCTGGGCACCAGTTACGGCGGCGACGGCCGCACCACCTTCGCCCTGCCCGACCTGCGCGGGCGTGTCCCACTGCACTTCGGCACTCAGGGCAACCTGACTGTGACTGTCGGACAAACCGGCGGCGCCCCCACCCACACGCTGAGCCAGAACGAATTACCTCAGCACACCCATGGCCTGCAGGCGTCGTCTCAGGCGGCTAGTACCACCCTGCCCGACGGCGCGGCCCTGGCCAGTGCCCCTTTGTACGTCACCAGTGGCGGCTCGCTGAGCGCCCTGGCCAACACCACCCTCTCGCCGGCGGGAGGCAGTCAGCCGCACAACAACATGCCGCCTGTTCTGGCCCTAAATTTCATCATTGCCCTGCAGGGCATTTTTCCTTCTCGCTCTTAACATACGGAGATGCTGTGGAACCTTTTGTAGGAGAAATCAGGCTCTTTGGCGGCAACTTCGCTCCTGTCGGTTGGACCTTTTGTGACGGTAGCCTCCTGAATATCTCGGACTACGAGACGCTCTATACCCTCATTGGCACGACCTATGGAGGCGACGGGCAGACAAACTTTGCCGTCCCGGACCTGCGGGGCCGCCTGCCGGTGCATATGGGCACGCAGCAGGGCAACACCCTGGCGCTGGGCCAGACCACCGGCAGCGAAACAGTCACGCTGAATAGCACGCAGATGCCGGTGCATGGTCACGCCCTGCAGGCCAGCTCTCAGACTGCACCAGCCGGAGGCGGCGTCACCGCCGGCGCCTTTCTGGCGCAGCCCGAGGCCGGCGAGCTGTATGCCGGCACTGGCCGGCGCCCAAAGACCCTGAGTCCCCAGACCATTGGGGTCAGCGGCGGCAGTCAGCCGCACTCCAATCAGTCGCCGTATCTGTGCGTCAACTTCATCATTTCGCTCTTCGGGATTTACCCGTCTCAGGGCTGAGGCAGTCATGGAACCTTTTTTAGGCGAAATTCAGATGTTTGCAGGCAACTTCGCGCCCCGGGGCTGGGCCCTGTGTAACGGTCAGCTCCTGCCCCTTTCACAGAACACAGCGCTGTTTTCTCTGCTTGGCACCACCTATGGGGGTGACGGGCGCACCACCTTTGCCCTTCCCAACCTTCAGGCCGCCAGTCCTATGGCGCCGGGCCAGGGACCGGGGCTCTCGTTCCATCAACTGGGCGAGCAAGGTGGCAGCGCGGCCGTCACCCTGCTGAACCAGGAGATGCCAGCCCACATACACACCGTCAATGCCTTTGACATTCCGGGCACCAGCCCAGTGCCCACCGACCGCTCCCTGGCCCGGAGCGTGCAGTTCAACGCCTATGCACCTCAGACACCAGGCACCGTCCTGAACACCAGCAGCGTCAGCGTCACCGGGGCGGCCCAGCCTCACAACAATATGCCCCCCTACCTGACCATCACTTTCATCATTGCGCTCCAGGGCATCTTTCCGCAGCGGCCCTGAACCCTTTCGTCTGAGTCTCACCCCCGAGGAGAATTCATGTTTGCCCTTCCCCGCTGGCCGCTATGACCCCACCTTCCCGCCGCAGTGTCCTGAAAGCCGCTGCCCTGGTGCCCGCCCTGTTCGGAGCTGGCCAGGCGCGCGCTGTGGCCGTGCGCCCCCTCCACCTGGCAGCCCTGGTGCCCGAGCATGACAGCGTGCCCGGCTTTACTGCTGCATTTTTAGCAGGGCTGCGCTCGGCTCTGGACACCACCAGAATTGTCCTGCAGGTTACGGCCAGTGGCCCGCGCCCCAGCCAGCTGCGCCGGGCTGCAGAGGAGGTCTTGCAAGGCACCCCCGACCTGCTGCTGACCCTGGGCGACGGCCTTCCCGACCTGCTGTCGGACGTTCTGCCCCTGGCTGGCCTTCCCACCGTGGCTGCCGGTGCGGGTGTGGCGCCCACCCGCATGACCGGGCGCCCCGGCCTGCTGACCGCCACCCTGCACGCCTGGGAAGCCGAGTGGCTGCTGGGACAGACCTTGGCCCAGCGCCGCCTGCCCACTTTCCTGCTCATGAGCCAGCAGGACAGCGGGTACGACCTGCCCCTGGCCTTCAGCCGGGGGCTGCTGGCGGCGGGCGGCACTCTGAGTGGCAGCGGCCTGATCGAGACGGCAGCAGACCAGCGCGACCTGATTCACAGGGCGCAGAGTTCAGGCGCGCAGCACCTCCATCTTCAGGACACGGCGCAGCATCATGCGCTCGCTCTCCTGCGCGCCGCACGGGCGGCCGGCCTGACCGTCACCACCACCGCTCTCAGTGCCACCCCGGCGCCAGCCGAGCGGATCAGCACTGTGGCTGACACAGGCAGCGCCCTGTGGGGTGGCTTTCAGAGGGCCGTTGGGCCTCACGCTTCGCACCCAGCGGCGGCGCTAGGCCACGATATTGGGCTCTGGATAACCCACAGCGCCGCGCAATTGCCCCAGCCCAGCCCAGTGGCCTTGATAGCCGCCCTGAGTGCCCAGCAGTTTGCTGGTCTGCGCGGCGCGCTGTATGTGACGGCCGACGGGCACCTCAGCGCGCCGCTGGCCCTGCACACCCCGGGTCGCGCGGCCCAGCCCATGATGAACCGACCCCACGCCACAGCCCTGGCTTCTGGTGAGCTGCGCAGTGGTCATCTGTTCGCTTTTCCACACGCCTTTCCAGGCTAAAGCCAGCCAAAAGCAGAAGGCGACGCACCGAATGTTCTGCGTCGCCTCCTGCTTTCGTCGCTCAGTTGGACCGGGGGAAGTTGAGACTCAATCGCGTGCGAAGGTCGCGCACAATGGCACTCTTTTGCCCACTGCTGATGCCCTTAATGACCCAGGCCTTGATCTCCAGTGGGTCTTCCAACTGCTCATCCAGTGCTAGACGCAGAGTATCCAGTTCCTGCAATTTCAGATCGTTGCGAAACAGGAAAGTCAGGGTCCGCATCACTTCTTCCACCTGTTTGGCTCTGGGGTGAGCCCTCAAACGGGCATCCTCGTCAATTTCCTCTTCAGAAGCACCAGAAGGCCCCTCGAACAGGGTAGGCTGGGGCTGTGTCGCTGTTTTACTTCGCTGAGCCTTCTGGGCCGGTTTCTGAGGCGGCGTGACCCCTTCAGGCACAACGTATTTACTCGGGTGCTTGAGAACATCTACAAAGAAGGCGGGTCTGGACCGGGGCTTGTAGCCTGTGGCCAGAATAGCTTTACATCGTCCTGCAGCATCTTCCACCGCCACCTCGCCGTACTCACGCACCAGCTGGAGGGCGCGTGTCTGGGTCACACCGAGGTCAGCGAGTTCCTGGAGCAGCGCAGGGTCCGGCGGAATAAACGCCTCTCCAAAGGTGTATTGCAGCACTTTCTTTTTGCCGCGTCCCACGTATTCCACGCTCTTGAGGAACCCTTTTTCCAGCAATTCCTCGTGGGCAGCGTCCAGCGTACGCTGAGCCATGCTGGGCCGGTCAGTCACGATTTTGCAGGCCTCGGCCCATTCCATCAGGCCCACCTGATACGCCATCGCCACAGCGTCTGGATTTTCAGGGTCGCGGCGCTGGGCGTCCAGCAGGCGGTACAGCGCGCGGGTCGGGGGACGGCGAAGGGTCTGCATGAACGACAGGTCCAGTGATTTGAGGAACCCAGCCCGCACACTGCGGGCAATTTCCTGCGGCAGCGTGATGCGCAGCACACTGGTGGCGTCCAGCCGGTCGGCCTGTCCCGAAGTGAATTCGATGCGGTCGATGTACCGAAAATTCACATTGGTCCAGCGGCCGCGGGGATGATCTCGCCACCCTTCCGAAATAAAATATGTGGTGGTGGTCAGTCTTTTTAGACTTTCATCAAGAGCCGAATAGTACCGGCCGCTGGTATCCAAGCCTGCCATTTGCAGCAGCTGATAGGGCGTACAGGTGACGACGCCGTCGCCCAGTGAACCCTGGTCAATGTACAGGTTGACCAGAGCTGCGCTGATGTCAGTGTCGATGCCGTGGGGTACGCCGTACTCGGGGAGGGCCTGGCAGGTCACACGGTAACGGCGGTCGCCGTCTTCGAGTTCCACGCTCCAATCACGGTAGTCAGCCGGAATGCGTTCCTGCACGCTGATGAGACTCAACCGAGCGATGTTGAGTTCGTCAAAGTGTCTGATGCCCTTGTCTGCCACTGCCCCCCCTGTTGTTGTTTTTCTTTTAGATGTTTTTATCTCTTTTAAAAGATATATGTTGACAACCACAAGCGGCCTGCCCCGACGCGCGCCAGGAGCAGAAAAAAGTGAACAAACGGCGCAAGATGTCCGATAGTTTGGCGCAAGATGTCCGATAGTTTTGGGGTGTTTTTGGCGCAAGATGTCCGATAGCTGCGCCCAAACGGCGCAAGATGTCCGATAGTTTTGGCGCAAGATGTCCGATAGGTAGAGGAAGAAAACGGCGCAAGATGTCCGATATTCAGTTGGCTGAACGGCGCAAGATGTCCGATAGTTGCGACTTAAACGGCGCAAGATGTCCGATACCCTCTCCTACAAGGAGAAGCCAACCTTTCGATCCTGTCTGGGACGGCATCGCCTGCAAAACGGCGCAAGATGTCCGATACGAGCCGATTTTGAAACGGCGCAAGATGTCCGATAGGTAGTTTTAATGTTTATAGCTAAAAATAGTATAATTTATAGTTTAATAGCTTAATAATCTCAGCCTACTTTCTCCTCCTCCGTCTTTTCTGCTCCCCTCTGCCTCCTACCAAGGTTTCAAAAACGGCGCAAGATGTCCGATACCCATGCTCCTTTTGCTCGTCACGTGACGAGCACACTCAGCGCTTGAGAGCAAACTCCCTCCCGGCGCGCTAATCTGAGCGGTAATGCGGACTCTCACGCTTTTTAATCACGCGGGCGGGGTTATGAAATCCAGCTTGACCCGCGACGTCGGCTACACGCTGGCAGCCGCCGGGCAACGCGTGCTTCTGATTGACCTGGACCCGCAGGCCAATCTCACGGACTGGCTGGGCGTTAGCGGCGTGACCCGCGATCAGACGGTCTACAACACCGCCACACGCGGAGATGATTTACCGCCGCCCGTTGAGGTCCATGGCCTGCATGTGGTACCCAGTGACGTGTCGTTAGCACTGGCCGAGGGACAGATGCTGGGTGTGGTGGGGGCTCATCTGCATCTGCGCCAGGCGTTGGCGAAATGGGCCGACCAGTACGACGTCGTCCTCATTGACAGCCCACCCAGTCTGGGGCAGCTGTCTATACTTGGTGCACTGGCAGCCGACCATCTGATTGTGCCGGTGCCCACTCGGCAAAAAGGCATGAATGCGCTGGCCGGGCTCGGGGAGGCAATGGCCACTTACCGCAAATTGCGCCCCGACCTCACCGTGGCGCTGTATGTTCCAACCCTCTATGACGCCCGGCGCTCTCATGACCGGGAAGCTTACGCAGCTTTAAAAGACCTGCTCAGTCCACTGGCGAGCCCTATTGCTGATCGGGGCGCCGTGTGGAATGACAGTGCCAGTGCGGGCCAGCCGGTCGGCGTCTATGCGCCTGGCAGTCCCGTTCACCGCGACGTGCTGCGGGCCAGCGCGGAGATTGCTCACGCGGCAGGCCTCAATGTGCAGATTGAAGGGGCCACGGCATGAAAAAGGCGCGGCCCGTCATTGGGTCACGGCTGAGCGGCCTGGTGCCTGGAATAGACACCCTGGCGCAGCCAGCCACGACGACGTTGCCCACCGATCAGCTGACGCCGGGGGCGTTTCAGCCGCGCCTGCACTTCAGCACCGAGAGCCTGGCTGAACTGAGCGCCAGCATCCGGGAACAGGGCGTGCTGCAACCTCTCCTGGTGCGTCCATTGCCTTCAGGGGCCTATGAAATTGTGGCGGGTGAGCGCCGCTGGCGGGCCGCGCAGCAGGCGGGTTTGGACGAACTCCCGGTGCTAATTCGGCGCCTGAGCGACCTGGAAGCCCGGCTGGCGGCAGCGGTCGAGAATTTGCAGCGCGAGGACTTGAACGTGATGGAAGAGGTCCGTGCCAAAGTGCAAGTTGCGGCCGCCACCCTGAATGTTCCCGAAGACGCGGCCGTGGCCCGGCTGTTTGCCCTGGAACGCGATCCCGACCCAACTCTGGTGGCGGCGCTGGACACCGCCTTTGGCGCCCTGGGCCGTGAGTCGTGGCGCAGTTTTATTCGCAACCGCGCGGCGCTCCTGAACCTGCCTGAAGACGTGCAGATTGCCGTGCGCGCCGGCCTGGACTACCGCAAGGCGCTGATTATTGGCCGCGCGCCTGCAGCTGACCGGGCCCACCTGATTGAAGGGGCGCTGGCAGGGGCCACCGTGGCCGAGTTGCGTGAACAGGTGGCCGGCCGACAAGATGCTGAGCCGGATCTGGGTCAGCTGGTCGCCCGTCAGCTGCGGGACCGCCGCGTGCTCAGTCGTCTGGATGACCGCCGCCGTGCCAAGGTGCAGAAGCTGCTGCGGCAGTTGCAGGACCTGCTGACCCAGGACGAGGCGTGAGCCTCGGTCGCCCGTGACGGTCGCTGGTCTGAGTTTAGGGCTGGACGCTGGGGGCAGCGCAACCAAATGGGCGCTGCTGCGCGGTGGGGCCGTGGTGGCCTCGGGGCGCACACCGCCCCTGACGGCTGCCCTGCTGGCCGCGCCACAGGGCCAGGCCAACGTGCAGGCGCTGCGGCAAGCGCTGCCGGCCCGGCCCGAACGCCTGCACGCTGGCGTCCCAGGGCTGAGCGCTGCGTCGCCCCAGGCCGAACTGGTGGCCGGTCTATTGGCCGAGGCCCTGGGCCTGCCCCGCACCCAGCTGAGTATCGAGAGTGACCTGGACCTGGCCTACCGCGCACACCTGGCGCCGGGAGCGGGCGTGCTGCTGTATGCGGGCACCGGCAGCGTGGCCTATCACGTCACGCGTGGCGGCGAGGTGCGGCGAGCAGGTGGCCGCGGTTACCGCATAGGTGACGATGGGGCCGGTTTCAGTCTGGGCCGCGCCGCCCTGCGCTGGGTGACGGACGCCCTGGACGAAGGGCTGGTGCCTGCCACGCCTCTGGCTCAAGAGGTGGCGGCCGTGACTGGTGGTCTGGACTGGGACACACTGCGCGCTTTTGCCTACGACACCCCAGGCGCAGGCGCTGTGGCCACTCTGGCCCCCGCCGTGGGCCGCGCTGCCGATGCAGGTGACCCAGCCGCCCAGACCATGCTGGAGGACGCCGCGCAGGCGCTGGCTGGCCTGGCCCGGCGTGTTCAGGCGCGCGTGGGTGTATTGCCAGTCACGGCTACCGGCGGCGCGCTGCGGGTGTCTGGCCGATTTATGGCGGCGCTGGGACGGGCGCTGCCGGGTGTGGCGGTGCAGCAGCGCGACCATGCAGAGGCGGCGGCGCGCTACGCCGAGAGCCGGCTGGCTTAGGGCCTGCTACGCGAGGAGAGAGTCTTACGAGGTCTCGGTGACGGCAATCATCAGCTCCACCAGGGCTGGGTCAAACTGCTGGCCCGCCTGGGCGCGCAGTTCGGCCACCGCTTCCTCGTGGGTCCAGGCCCGCTTGTAGGGGCGGTGGCTGGTCAGGGCGTCATAGACATCGCACAGGGCGAAGACGCGGCCTTCCAGACTGATGGCCTCGCCCGCTTTGCCCGCCGGGTAGCCGCCGCCGTTCCATCGCTCATGATGGTCCTGAATCACGTCCAGCGCCGCTCTGGGCAAAAAGGTCAGGGCGCTGGCAAAGCGGCCTCCGGCCTCCACATGTGAGCGCATGACCACCCATTCGGCCTCGGTCAAGCGGCCCGGCTTGAGCAAGATGGCGTCGGGCACCGCAATCTTGCCAATGTCATGGAGGTAGGCGCCCCAGCGCAGCGCTTCCAGGCGTTCTGGCTCCCAGCCCAGCCGGGCCGCCACGCGCAGCGCCAGACTGGTCACGCGGTCGGTGTGGCCCTGCGTTTCTCCGTCGCGGGCTTCCAGGGCGAGACCCAGGGCGCGCAGGGCGGCTTCATGCGCTTGCCGCGCGTGTTCCTCGGCGACCAGCCGGCCCGACAGCGCGGCAATCGTCCCCGAGACCATGGTGAACAGCGCGGCTTCCTCACTGCGCCAGATGTGCGGCGTCAGGGTGTGCATCAGGAAAGCGCCCAGCAGCCGGCCGTCGCGGGTGCGCACCGGCGCGGCGGCCACGCTGGCCACCCCCAACTCGGGAAAGCCGGCTGTGTCAGAGCTGGCGGCGGTGTCATCGTAGAACAAGGGCCCCGCCGTCTGTTCCAGGGCCAGCAGCAACGGTGTGCCTGCCGGCAGCCCGTGGGCAGCAATGGCCTGCATGCCAGGTGTGGCGGGCATCTCGCCCGTAGCTGCGCGCACCCGGTAGGCCAGCTCCCGGCCTTCAAGCTGAAAATAGGCCGACCCCACCGCCGCCGTCTCGCTGACCAGCTTCTCCAGCGTTGGGGTCACACCGGCCGCCAGGGACGGCGCCGCCAGGGCCAATTGGGTCAGTTGCAGCAGGTCACGGGCGGTGTCCTCGCGCGACAGAGCAGAAGGCGAGGAGAGGAAGTCGGCGCTCATGGCAAAGAGTCTAGGAAAGCGGGTCTTTCAGCTTTCGTGCAGAGCTTGACCGTGAGGAGGGGTGTGGCGGGCAACGGTCCTACTTAAACGGAAGAGGCCGCTGGCCCATCCTCACCCCTCCTGAAGTAGTGCGTGGGCGGTGCGGTCGTCCACCACCAGCGTCGTCATCAGGCCACCGGCCAGGGCGGCGCGCAGGGCCGTGACTTTGCCTAGGCCACTGACCACGCAGACCGAGTGCCCAGCGCGCAGGGTGCCCAGGTCTGGGCCGCTGCTGCGCGCGTTGATGGGCAGACCAGTCCAGGTACCGTCGGTGCGGAAAAACACGGTGGCAATGTCGCCGGCCACCCCCTGCGCCAACAGCGCCTGCTGGTCTGCTCCACTGAGGTAGCCGGCCGCGTAGACATGGCTGGGCACCTGTGCATGGGCCGACCCCACCGAGTACAGGCGCACGTCCGCGCGGGCCTGAAGGGCCAGCACCTGCCCCACGCTGCGTTCGCGCCACATGGCGGCGCGGGTGGCGGGGTCGTCAAAAAAGGTCGGCACCGGGAACAGGTGGGCGCGTGCGCCGTAAGCCCCAGCAAAGCGCGTCATGGTGTCGGTGACAAAGCCGTCCGTAAAGTCCAGCGCGCTGGCACTGCCGTTGAGCTGCACCACCTGCAGGCCGGCCAGCGGGCGCGGCGTCAGCACACGCGACACGGCGTCCAGGGTGGTCCCCCAGGCCAGCCCCAGCACCTGCCCAGGCCGCAGGGTCTGGTTCAGCAGCCGCGCAGCAGCCACGGCCACCCGCTCCAGCCAGACCGCTTCGGGGCTGTGCGGCGGCACCGGGACCACGTGGGGCGTCAGGAATGGGTAGCGGGCACGCAACTGCGCCTCCAGGCTCTGCGGCGCGGAATGTGGATCGTGAATGCGGATCTCGACCAGACCGCTGCGGCGGGCGTAGGTGAGCAGGCGGCTGACTTTGGGCCGCGACAGCCGCAGTTCCTGGGCAATGGCCTCTGTGGTCAGGCCCTGGTGGTAATACAGGCGGGCCACCTGCGCCGCCTGTGCGGCCTGGTCGTCCCGGAGCGCCTCTGTCACGTCCCGCAGCATACGGCAAGACCAGAGGCTGATTCTGAACAAATGTTCAGAGGGTTTGACTTTTTGTTCAAGGGGTGGTGTGCTGGTGACTGCGTCTCGCCTCTCCCCTTTCCCGCAGGAGCCACATGACCAGATACATCCTGGCCCTTGATCAGGGCACCACCAGCAGCCGCGCCATCGTGTTTGACCGGCAGGGCCAGATTCGATTCACGGCCCAAAAGGAGTTCCCGCAGCATTTTCCTCAGCCGGGCTGGGTTGAGCACGACCCGCGTGACCTCTGGAGCACCCAGATTGGCGTGGCGCAGGAAGCCATCAGCGGGGCGGGGCTGCGGGCCTCGGACCTGGCGGCCATCGGGATTACCAATCAGCGCGAAACCGTGCTGGTGTGGGACCGCGCCACGGGGGAGCCGATTCACCGCGCCATCGTGTGGCAGGACCGCCGCACCGCGCCCCTGTGCGACGCCCTGCGGGCCCAGGGTCACGAGGGACTGATTCGGGAGAAGACAGGGCTGCTGCTGGACGCCTATTTCAGCGGCACGAAAATCGCCTGGATGCTGGACGCCGTGCCCGGTGCGCGTGACCGTGCCGAGCGCGGCGAGCTGGCCTGCGGCACGGTAGACACCTGGCTGGTGTGGCAACTGACGGGCGGTGAACTGCACGTCACCGATACCTCCAATGCCAGCCGCACCCTGCTGCTGAACATTCACACCGGCGACTGGGACGATGACCTGCTGGCCCTTCTGCGGGTGCCGCGCGCGCTGCTGCCCCAGGTGCGGCCCAGCAGCGAAGTGTACGGCGAAACCGCGCCGGGCTTGCTGGGCGCCCGCGTCAAGATCGCGGGCATCGCCGGAGATCAGCAGGCGGCGACCTTCGGGCAGGTGTGCCTGCACCGGGGGATGGCCAAAAATACCTACGGCACCGGCTGTTTCATGCTGATGAACACGGCTGACGAGGTCGTGACCAGTCAGAACCGCCTGCTGTCCACTGTGGCCTGGCAGCGCGGCGAGGCGCGGACCTACGCTCTGGAAGGCTCGGTGTTTGTGGCGGGCGCGGTGGTGCAGTGGCTGCGCGACGGCCTGGGCCTGATCCGGGACGCGGCCGAGGTTGAGGCGCTGGCCACGAGCGTGCCCGACAGTGGCGGCGTCTTTTTTGTGCCGGCGTTTGTGGGCCTGGGGGCGCCGTACTGGGACCCCTACGCCCGCGGCACCGTGGTTGGCCTGACGCGCGGCAGTACTGGGGCCCACTTGGCACGCGCCGCGCTGGACAGCGTGGCCTTTCAGGCCGCCGACCTGCTGGACGCCATGGAGCGGGACAGCGGCGTGGGGCTCAGTGACCTGCGGGTAGACGGCGGGGCCAGCCGCAACAACCTGCTGATGCAGGTGCAGGCCGACCTGCTGGGCGTGACGGTCACCCGCCCGAAGGTCACCGAGACCACGGCGCTGGGCGCGGCTTTTCTGGCTGGCCTGGCTGTGGGCTACTGGCAGGATGAGGCCGAACTGGAAGCGCTGTGGCAGGTGGACCGTCAGTTCGAGCCGGGGCTGGACCCGGCCGATCGGGAGCAGCGTCTGGCCCGCTGGCGCCGCGCCGTGGAGCGCAGCCGCGCCTGGGCTGAGGAGGACGTATGAAGATGCCAACTGACCCCCGCGCCTCGGCGCTGGCCCAGGCCACAGATGGCCACCTGTGGGACCTGCTGGTGATTGGCGGCGGCGCCTCTGGCCTGGGCACCGCGCTGGACGCCGCCACACGCGGCTACCGGGTGCTGCTGCTCGAAGCCCATGACTACGCCAAGGGCACCAGCAGCCGCTCGACGAAACTGGTTCACGGCGGCGTGCGCTACCTGGCCCAGGGCAATGTCTCGCTGGTGCGCGAGGCGCTGCATGAACGCGGGTTGCTGCGCCGCAACGCCCCTCATCTGGTGCGCGACCTGGGCTTTCTGATTGCGGCTTACCGGCCCTGGGCTCTCCCCTTTTATGGGGTGGGCCTGAAGCTCTATGACCTGCTGGCAGGCCGCCTGAACTTGCGCGCCAGTCGCCTGGTGGGCCGGCAGGAAGCCCTGAACCTCGCGCCGACCCTCACCCGCGAGGCCCTGAAGGGCGGCGTGCTTTACTTCGACGGGCAGTTTGACGACAGCCGCCTGGCTGTGACCCTGCTGTGCACCCTGGAGAGCTTTGGCGGCGTGGCCCTCAACCACGCGCCTGTGGTCAGCCTGGTCCAGGAAGGGGGGCGGGTGGTGGGCGCCCGCTTCCGCGACGCCGAGGGCGGTCAGGATCACGAGGTCCGCGCCCGCGCAGTCGTGAATGCCACCGGGGTTTTCGTGGATGAAGTGCGGCGGATGGAGCAGCCGGACGCGCCGGCCATGCTCTCGCCCAGCCAGGGGGTACATGTGGTGGTGCCTCGCCACTTCCTGCCCGGAGACAGCGCGCTGATGGTGCCGCGCACCGACGACGGACGGGTGCTGTTTGCCGTGCCCTGGCATGACCACGTGGTCATCGGCACCACCGACACCCCGGTGCCGGGCACCAGCCTGGAACCGCGCGCGCTGCCTGAAGAGGTCGAGTTCATCCTGAACACCGCCGCGCAGTACCTCTCGCCGGCCCCCACGCGCGCTGACGTGCAGAGCGTGTTTGCGGGCCTTCGCCCCCTCGTCAAGGCGGCGCCCGGCACCGACACCAAGAGTCTGTCGCGCGACCACACTATTCGCGTCAGTGAGGGCGGCCTGCTGACGCTCACAGGCGGCAAGTGGACCACCTACCGCCGTATGGGTGAAGACACCGTGACCCGCGCCGCCGTCCTGGCCGGCCTGCCTGCGCGCCTGAGCCTGACAGAAGGCCTGTCTCTGCACGGCGCCACCACGGACGACCTGCCTGAACCCTGGCGCGTGTACGGCACTGACGCCGAACGTGTGCAGGTGCTGCCGGGCGCCGACACGCCGCTTCATCCCGCCCTGCCCTACGTTGAGGCGCAGGTGCGCTGGGCCGCTCGCCAGGAACAGGCCCGCACCGTGGAGGACGTGCTGTCGCGCCGCCTGCGCGCCCTGCTGCTGGATGCCCGCGCCAGTCTAGAGGCCGCGCCGCGCGTGGCGCAGCTGCTGGCTGAAGAACTGGGCCGCGATGAGGCCTGGCAGGCCGAGCAGGTACAGGCCTACCGCGCCGTGGCCGAGGGCTATCTGCTGCCCGGTGGGCATGAGGGGGCCGCTTCAACTGCGGCCGCGCCGACTGCTCTTATGTGACAGATTGGAAAGGTGACCGCTCCTTCTGCTGATGCCCTGGCGACCCTGGACAGGCAGGCTTCGGCGCTGCTTGACCGTCTGGAAGCGCTGCGCCGCCAGCCCGTGACGCCCCAGACCCTGCCCGAATGGCTGAGCGCCTGGAGACGGATCAAATGCGACGTGCAAACCCTGTGGGGGACGCAGATCTGGGCCACCAATGTGGACACCAGAGACGCCGAGGCCTGAGCCTGCTACCGCCACCTCATGAGCGTCTGGATTCCGCAGCTCGGCGCGCACGACGAGCCGCTGGCCCGCCTGGCCCTGGAGGCGGGGGTGGCTGACCGCTTTCCCGGTCTCGCCCTGAAACTGCGGGCAGACCTGGGGGGCCAGCAGAGTGACACCCTGCGGGCCCTCTTCTCTCAGGAGCGCCTTCTGGGCAGCGAACACGACGTCATCACGGCCAATCAGGTGGCTTCGTGGGCAGGCGAGTCCCTCAGCCTGCAAGAGGCGCAGGCCCGACTGAACCACATGGGCGACTCGCCCGAACGCCGCGCGCTTTGGGAGGCCGTGAACACGTCCACCCTACAAGGCGCGCAGGAACTGGATAAGCTGTTCAGCCGCCTGCTGGGGCTGCGCCAGCAGATGGCGGCGGCAGCAGGCGCCGACACCTACGCCGACCACGTCTGGCAGCAGACCGGGCGGGAATACACCATTGCCCAGACCGAAGCGTTCGTGGATGACCTGGCCCAGCTCTTTGCGCCGTTGCAGACGCTGGTTGCCGAGCGCCGGGCCAGGCAGCTGGGCACGGACAGGCTGCGGCCGTGGCACCAGACGGTGCGGGTCAACGCGCTGACTGGCACGCCTCTGGCTGTCGAGGAGTACCTGCCCGCCGTACGGCAGATTCTGGCCGCGCTTGACCCGGCCTTTGCCGCCGTCGTGAACAGGTTGGAAAGAGAAGGAGGCATTGACCTCGTGCCCCGCCCCGGCAAGGTTCAGGGCAACTTTGCGCTGCTGCTCTCGGCCCAGGCCACTGCGCGGGTGCTATGTAACGTCACAAGAGGTCTGGACGAATTCCGCGCCCTGTTGCACGAACTGGGGCACGCCATTCATTTTGTCACCCTGTCCAGCCAGCCTGAAACTACCCTCTGGGACACCTACGATTTTCAGGAAGTCTGCGAATTCTACGCTTTTGTGTTCACCATGCTGGGCACCGAGCAGGCTGCCAGACACTTTGACCTGAGCCCCGAAGACCACCAGAAATACCGACGGTCTCTGGCAGAAAGTTTCCTGACACGGCTGCGCTCGGTGGATGAGCGGGTGCGGTTTGAGCTGTGGGTGTACCGGCAGCGCGGCGCGGTCACCCCCGCCGAAATGGACGCGGCCTTCCTGTCGCTGACCCAGCAGTCTGCCGTGGACTGGACGGGCCACGAGGCCATGCTGGCCAAGGGCTGGCAGAGCCCATTTCTCTTCCAGTTCAGCTTTTACAACATTGAGTACGCCATCGCCACCATCGCGGCGCTGCTGTTCTTCAAGGCTTACCAGGAGGCGCCGCAGGAGGCGATGGCCAGATTCAAACGTGCCATGCGGATGGGCGCGACCGCCGGACCAACGGCTATCTTTGCGGAGGCAGGCATCTCGTTTCCCTTCTCGCGGGCGCAGTTGGAAACCGCCCGCGCCGTGCTGGCGGACTGGCTCAGCTAGGTCCTATAGCCCAAAGACCCCGCGCTGCTGAGGGTGCACGAGGTCCGTGTACTCCGGGTGCTTGCGAATGTAGCCAGCAATAAAGGGGCACATGGGCACCACCCGCTTGCCCTGGGCGCGAACATCGTCCAGGGCAAAGCGGGCCAGCTGGCTGCCCAGGCCTTCGCCCTCGTGGCCCTCCTCAATCACTGTGTGGGGCAGCATCACGGCGCCCTCGCCGGCGGGGCGAAACTCGGCGTAGCCCAGCACCTGCTCGCCCCGGAGCAGTTCATAGCGCTGGGTGTCGTCGTTGCGGCGAACTTCGGGGGTCTGGGTCATGGCCTATGGTGGCGCATAGCGGGCCGGACAGGCCATAGACAGGTTCTTCACGCAGCGTCTTCTGGCCAAGGCGGCCTCCTTCTGGGCGCGCGGCGTGTCACCATGCCCCTATGCATGACCCGTTTTCGCCCCTGCCGCTGCCCAGCCGTCAGGAGCGGCGCGCCCTGGGCCGCGCGCTGCGCGTCACCCTGCCCCGGCGAGACCACGCCCAGTTCGAGGCTGCTGGCGACCGCACCGACCACATCCTGGCGGCCCTGCACGCTGGTGCCAACGGCTGCATGACCCACCTGCTGTCGCTGCGCTTTGGGCGCATGGTGGCCAGCCCCTTCGCTTTCTTTCGGGGAACGGCCGGCCTGATGGCCGCTGACCTGGCCGGTACGCCGGTCACGGGCGAACGGGTGCAGGCCAGCGGCGACGCCCACTGCGCCAACTTTGGTGCTTTTGCGACCGGCGAGCGCAACCTGGTTTTTGACCTCAACGACTTTGACGAGACCCTGCGCGCACCATGGGAATGGGACGTGCGCCGCCTGGCCACCAGCCTGGTGCTGGCCGCGCGTGAAGCCGGGCACAGCGAGGCCGACGCCTGCTTTGCGGCCCGCAGCGCGGCGCGGGCCTACCGCCTGCACCTGCGCACCTATGCCAGACAGCACCACCTGGACGTGTGGTACGACCGCATTGACGCCTCCGAGGCCCTGGCTGACATGGCCGCCGACGCCCGCGCGCACGGTCAGGCCATGTTTGCCAAGGCCAGTACCCGCACCCACCTGCACACCCTGAAAAAACTGGCGGTGCAGACCCCGGCGGGCTGGCGCCTGCGCGACGATCCGCCGCTGCTGGTCCATACCGACGACGCGCTGGCCGAAACCATGCTTGACGGCGTTCGCGCCGGCTACTTGGACAGCGTGGCGCCCGACCGCCGCGCCTTGCTGTCCCGGTATCACCTGGCCGACTGGGCGCTGAAGGTGACGGGCGTGGGCAGCTGCGGGCGCCGGGTGCTGGTGCTGCTGCTGGCCGCCGACGGCGACGACGTGCTGTTCTTGCAGGTCAAGGAGGCCCGGCCCAGTGTGCTGGAGCCCTACGCTGGCCCCACTGTGGCCCGCAACCCTGCGCACCGGGTCGTGCGCGGCCAGCAGCTGATGCAGGCGGCCACCGACCCCTTCCTGGGCTGGGCGTCCGGAGAGGGCTTCTGCGGGTATGTGCGCCAGCTGCGAGACCTCAAAGGCCGCTTTGAGTTGCAGGCGGTGACCCCGCGCACCCTCGAAGAAATTGCCGAGCTGTGTGGCTGGGCGCTGGCCCGCGCGCACGCCCGCACCGGGGACGCGGTGGTCCTGGGGGCCTACCTGGGCCGCCGTGAAACCTTTGACGAGGCCACAGCGGCTTTTGGGGTCGCCTACGCCGATCAGGCCGAGCGTGACCACGCAGTGCTGGCCCGCGCCGTGAGCAGAGGCGAGATAGCCACTGAGGCCGACCCCAAGTAACTGGAAATACGCCCACCCGTCTCAAGCCATTGGCGAGGCGGCGCTTGTCGCACTGACCTCTACTTCCACTCCTTGCCACTCTTTGTAAAAGCGGTTCAACCTTCGTGAAACTCAAGAGCCGCGCAGCAAGGCGAGTAGAACACGTACAGGTTCCGCCGGGTTCGTTGCTAAAGCTCTCCTGGTCTCCGAACGGCAAAGTCGAACGCTAGTTCAGCCTTCCAGGCTCTCTGCCGCGCCTCCGGTAAACCGCTTGGTCAGCCAGCGGTCAAAGCGGGCCAGGTTGTCGGCCTGACGCTCGTAGGCGCTCTGAATGGTGCGCAGGCGGGCTTGCAGCGCTTGCAGCCGCTCGTCGCTGATGGGCACGTCGGCGCGGGTCCAGTCGTGGCGGTAGGTGCCGTCTGGGCTGTGGGTGGCGCGGCGCAGGGTCACCATGTCGCGCGCCTCTTCCAGAGTCAGGCCCAGGGCCCGCAGGTCCATCAGGTCGCGCAGCAGCCGCAGGGCGTAGGGGCCGTAGAGCGCCCGCCCGGAGGCCGTCACGCCGTCCGGGGTCAACAGGCCCAGGTCGGCGTAGTGCATGACGGTGCGCCGGGTTACGCCCGCCGCGCGGGCCAGTTCGGCGGTGGTGTGGTACGGCGTCCCCATCACGGCACGACCACCACCTTGCCAGTCACGCGGCGCTCCAAGAGGTCCCGCAGGGCGCGCGGGGCATCGTCTAGTGCGTAGCGCGCGCTGACCAGGGGCCGCACCTGGCCTGCTTCTATCCAGGCCATCAGCTGCGCCAGATGCTCTGCATTGCCCCTGGGGTCGCGCCGCGTGTATTCCCCCCAGAACACGCCGACCAGGCTGGCCCCTTTCAGCAGCGGCAGGTTAAGCGGCAGGCGCGGAATCTCGCCGCCCGCAAACCCCACGACCAGATACCGCCCGTTCCAGCCCAGCGCCCGGAAGGCGCTCTCAGCCCAGTGGCCACCAACAGGGTCCAGAACCACGTCCACGCCCGCCTTGCCCGTCAGGGTCTTCAGGGCCTCCTTGAGGTCGCCCTGCTCGTAATTCACCGTTTCGTCGGCGCCGTGGGCGCGGGCGACGGCCAGCTTGTCTTCCGTGCTGGCTGCGGCAATGACCCGCGCGCCCAGCGCTTTGCCAATCATCACGGCGGCCAGCCCCACCCCACCCGCCGCGCCCAGAACCAGCAGCGTCTGCCCGGCTGTCAGGTGGCCCCGGTCGGTCAGCGCGTGCATGGCGGTGCCGTAGGCCAGGGGCAGGGTCGCGCCGACCTCAAAACTCAGGGCGCTGGGCAGTGCAAATGCGGCCCCAGCTGGGGCTTTCAGGTGCGTGGCAAAGGCGCCGGTGCCGGTAAAGGCTGCTGCGCGCTGGCCCACGCGCAGGTGCTTGACCCCCTCGCCGACGGCGGTCACCACGCCCGCTGCCTCAGCACCTGGGGTGAACGGCAGCGGCGGGCGCACCTGATATTGCCCGGTCACCATCAAGGCGTCGGGATAGTTCACGCCGGCGGCGCGCACCTCCAGCACCACCTCTCCGGGGCCGGGAACTGGCGTGGGGAGGTCTTGGACCGTCAGGGTTTCGGGCTGGTCAAAGGCGGTGCAGGTCAGGGCGCGCATGGGGAAACCTCCAAAGGGACGGGCGAAAGAGGCAGAATAGAGGCATCTTAACGTGAACGTCCAGAATAGACGTAAACGGACACCCTGGCCCCTCCCCTTTTCCTGCAGGAGACCCCATGCCCCCCTTTCTGAACCGGCGCGACCTGAGTTTTCAACTGTTTGAGGTGCTGGCCACTGGCGCCCTGCCCAGTCGTCCCCGCTTCGCCGACCACGGCCGTGAAGTCTACGAGGACGTTCTGAACGTGGCCTACACCGTGGCCGAGCGGCATTTTGCCAACCATACGCGCGAGGTGGACAGCCATGAGCCGCAGGTCGTGGACGGCAGGGTCGTGCTGCCTGCCGCAGTGGCCGGGGCCATGCACGCTTTCCGTGAGGCCGGCTTTTTCAGTGCCCACCACGACGAGGCTCTGGGCGGCCTGCAGCTGCCCTGGGTGGTGACGCAGGCGGTGCAGGCGCATTTTCAGGCGGCGAATATCGGCTCCAGTGGCTACCCCTTCCTGACCATCGGGAACGCCAATCTGCAGCGCCTATTCGCCTCGCCGGAGCAGCAGCGCCGTTACATGCTGCCCCTTCTGGAAGGTCGCTGGTTTGGCACGATGGCGCTCTCGGAACCGCAGGCGGGGTCCGGGCTGGCCGACATCACGACCACCGCCACACCGCGCGGTGACGGCACCTACGCCATTTCCGGAACCAAGATGTGGATTTCAGGTGGCGAACACGAACTGACCGAGAACATCGTGCATCTGGTACTGGCCCGCATCGCGGGTGGGCCGGGGGGCGTGCGCGGCATCAGCCTCTTTCTGGTGCCGCGCTACCGGGTCCAGGACGACGGCCGCCCCGGCGAGCCCAACCATGTCGTCCTGGCTGGCCTGAACCACAAGATGGGCTACCGGGGCACCGTGAATACCCTCCTGAACTTTGGCGAGGGCGGCGAGACGGTGGGTGAGTTGGTGGGCGAACCGGGGCAGGGGCTGGCGCAGATGTTCCACATGATGAACGAGGCGCGGATTGGGGTCGGTCTGGGCGCGGTGATGCTGGGCACCGCCGGTTACCTGCACAGCCTGGCCTATGCCCAGGAGCGGCGTCAGGGCCGCCTGCCGTCGGGGAAGGACTCTCATGCACCCCCAGTGGCCATCATTGACCACGCCGATGTGCGCCGCCTGCTGCTGTGTCAAAAGGTGTTCGTGGAAGGCGGCCTGGCGCTCGGGCTGTACGCCGCTTCGCTGGTGGACGATCTTCAGACTGGCCCAGAGGAGACGCGCGGGGACACGGGTTTGCTGCTGGACCTGCTGACGCCCATCGTCAAAAGTTGGCCCAGCCGCTACAGCCAGGAGGCCCTGAGTGACGCCATTCAGGTAATGGGCGGCGCTGGCTACACCCGCGACTTTCCTGTCGAGATGTACTACCGCGACAACCGCCTCAACCCCATCCACGAGGGCACTGAGGGAATTCAGGGCAATGACCTGCTGGGCCGCAAATTGACCCAGCAGGGTGGGCGCGGCCTGGTGGTGCTGTTGGAGAAAATAGAGACAGACCTTGCGGCGAGTGACGGATTTGAGGGACTGAAGGAGATTCGCGCTGCCCTGCGGCAGGCACTGACACAGACCCGCGAGGCCATCACGTCGCTCCTCAGCCGCGCCACCGAACTGGGGCCCGACGTGGTGCTGGCCAACGCCAACAGCGCTCTGGAAGCGCTTGGGCATACGGTGGTGGGCTGGATGTGGCTGCGGCAGGCGGTGGCTGCGGCGCGCGCCCTGCCTGACGCCCGTGGCAGCGACGCTGATTTTTACCGGGGCAAGCTCCACGCCGCGCGCTTTTTTGCCGTCTACGAACTGCCGAAGGTGCGCGCACACGCCGAACTCCTGCGCAGCGCCGACCTCACCACTCTAGAAATGCAGCCGGGATGGTTTTGACGGAGGTGCTCAAAGCTGAGAGGGTTCATGGGTGTGGCCCTGCATGACCGGGCTGCCAAGGTGCGCTGCGATAGGTCTACTTCGTCTTCACAGCAGTATGGCGTTGCAGCAACGGCGGGAAAGTATCACCTGCTCCCCGAAAGACGCTCTTTCCGGTCAGAGCTTGACTTTCTTGCACCGCCTTCCGCTCAAAGCAGAGCTAGAGCCGTGCTCAACTCCTCGCTTTTGCACACTTCATCTGCAGGCAAGAACAGCCTGTCTTAAGTTCACTTAACCGACTGGTGTCAACCACTGCTCGCACCTTCGCCAGCGCGGCTGAGTTAGGCTCAAGCTCCACGTCAGTTCAAGTTTTGTCACCGGTTTCATAACCGGCGGCGGGCTCTGTTGACGTGCCGGCACGCCCCGCGTGTGCCCCGGAGGTGACATGACGAAAACCCTGCGTTTCTCTGCTCTCTTTGCCGTCCTGCTGCTCGGTGCGTGCAGCGCCCCGACCTCGCCGGAGGTGGCGGCCAGCCCAGCTTCGGGTATGCTCTCCGCGCAGTCGGTTCTCACCTGGCAGGTGCTGCGTCAAGGCGACAGTGGCCGCGACGTGGTCACCCTGCAATACCTGCTGCGTCACCGGGGCCAGACGGTGACGGTCGACGGCGCGTTTGGCGCCGGGACCAACACCGCCGTGCGGAATTTTCAGAGCGCCAACGGCCTGACCGTGGACGGCATCGTGGGTGGGAACACCTGGGAAAAACTGATTGCCACCGTGCGTCAGGGAGACAACAACAACGCCGTGCGGGCCGTGCAGGACCAGCTCCGCAGTGGGTACAGCTACAGCAGCGTGACGGTCGACGGCGCGTTCGGCCCTGGCACCGACACGGCTGTGCGCGATTTCCAGACCAAGCGCGGCCTGGGCGCCGACGGTGTCGTGGGCCTGAACACCTGGCACGCGTTGGTGACCGGCAGCAGCACCGGCGGCACTGGCACGACGGCCAGCCTCGCCAGTCAGATTCTGAATAACAGCCGGATCACGCTGGGGACCAGCAGTTCAACCTCGGGTGGCAATCCACGCCAGAACATTGCGGACACCGCCGCTGGGCGCCTGGCCAAACGCGGCTGCGCCGGCAACGCCAACTGCGGGCTGACGGTGGCGCTGAAACGCTCCATGTTGCAGGCTATGGCCAACATGGGCGCTGGCAACTCCATGTACATCACCTCTATTGCCGGGGGCGTGCATTCTACTTATTCCGACCATTACGCGGGTCTCGCTTTTGACATCGGTACTTGGAACGGCGTGAGCCTGGCGAGCCCCAACAGCGCCCACACGGCGGCCCGCAACGCCTGTCTCGCGGCGGGCAGCGACCCCAGCCAGACCTTCAATGCGTACTACGACCCGCCCGGCGGCCACAGCAACCACGTTCACTGCGCCTGGAACTGAGCTGTGAGTCAGACTCCTCTCAATGCTCTCAACCGGCGCGATGTGCTGCGCCTCGGTGCCCTGCTGGGTGGCAGCGCCTTTCTGGCGAGTTGCGGCCTGAATGTCCCCTCTGCCAATCTGCCCGCTTCGCCGCTCAACGCGCTGGCCGTGACGCAGCCGTCCGTGGCCGGGACAGTGGCCTGGTCGGCGCAGGCGCCCAAATCGCCGGTGGTGCTGCTCAGTGCCCGGCCCACCCGCATCCTGATTCACCACACGGCCAGTGCCAACACGGCTGACCTCTCGCGCGCCCAGGCCTACAGCCTGGCGCGCAGCATTCAGCAAAGTCACTTTTCGCGGGGCTGGATTGACTCGGGCCAGCAGTTCACCATCAGCCGGGGCGGGTATGTCGTCGAAGGCCGTCACCGCAGCCTGGAGGCGGCACAGGGCGGCCAGCAGCATGTTCAGGGGGCCCATTGCGACGGCTTCAATGACGTGTCAGTGGGCATCGAGAACGAGGGTACATACATGACCGTCTCGCCTCCGGGTGGGCAGTACAGCGCCCTGGTGGGCTTGTGTGCGTGGCTGTGTCAGCAGTACGGGATTCCGGCAAGCGAACTCTACGGCCACCGGGATTTCAACAACACGGACTGCCCAGGCGACGTGCTGTATGCCAAATTGCCGCAGCTGCGGGCTGATGTGGCGGCCCGGCTGGGGGTGAGTCTGCGCCTCTGGCCCACCACCCGCGCCCCCATGACGGGCGAGCGCGTTCGGAGTGCCCAGCGTCTGCTGCTGGCTGCTGGCCAGACCCTGACGGCGGACGGCACCTACGGCAATGGCACGGCCAGCGCCGTGCGTGCCTTTCAAAGCGGTGTGGGGCTTACCCCCGACGGCGTGATTGGCTCGGTGACCTGGGAGCGCCTGATTCGGACGGTGCGTCGCGGCGACAGTGGGCCAGCGGTGCAGGCCGCGCAAGGGCAACTGGCCGCGCGAGGCTACAGCGTGACGGTGGACGGCATCTTTGGCTCCGGCACCGAGAACGCGGTGAAATCATTTCAAGCCAGCCGTAGTCTGACCGCCGATGGCGTGGTGGGGCCGAATACCTGGTTTGCTCTACAGAGCTGAAGGAATGTTCCTTGACGTTGTGCTGAGCTACACGCAATAGCTCGACGCCATTAGCCCCAGCACCACTGTGTGCTGGGGCGCTCTTGGCTCTCCCTCTACGTCCTCCACCCCGTACCAGCCCCAAATGCTGCCCGGCGCACGGCGGGGCCCTCGCCACCCAGGTACGATGCCGCTGCAATGGCTCCTACCCTGCGCCTGGACCGGGGCACCCTCATCATGACCGAGGTGCCGGCCTGTGTCCGCGCCCACTTCCTGTGGGACGCGCGCAGTCAGTCGTGGCGCGCGCCAGGCCGGACCTACCGGGCCATTGTTGAGGCGCTGCGGGCCAGCGACACGCCATTCCGGGACAGCGCCTCGGCCTTCGAGAAATTGGAGTTGTCGTTTGCCCGCGACGTAACCCCTTACCCGCACCAGACGCGTGCCTTGACTGCCTGGAAACGGGCCGGGCGCCGGGGCGTGGTGGTGCTCCCTACTGGCGCTGGCAAGACGCTGGTGGCCCAACTGGCGCTGCGCGACACCCCCCGCAGCGCCCTGATTTGTGTGCCCACCCTGGACCTCCTGCACCAGTGGTATGCGGGGCTGGTGGCGGCTTTTCCCGACCTGGCAGTAGGCCTCTTGGGCGGCGGCAGCCACGACGAGACGCCGCTGCTGGTCAGCACATACGATTCGGCGGCCATTCACGCCGAGACACTGGCGGGGCGCTACGCCCTTCAGATTTTTGATGAGGCGCATCACCTTCCCAGCGACTTTACGCGGGTGATTGCCGAGATGGGCGTGGCGCCCTACCGTCTGGGCCTGACCGCCACCCCCAAGCGCAGCGACGGCCGTGAGCGCGACCTGGACAGCCTGATTGGCCCCGTGGTGTACCAGGCGGCCCCCGAAGACCTGGCCGGCGAGACCCTGGCGCCTTACCGCGAGGTGCTGATCCGGGTGACCCTCAGCCCCTTCGAGCAGCGGCGCTATGACGACCTGGTAGCCCAGCGCAACGAGTTCCTGCGCCTCAGTGGCATTCGGCTGGGGTCGCTGGAAGGCTGGAAGCAGTTCGTGATGGCCAGCGGCAGCCCCCACGGCCGCCGCGCCATGCTGGCCCACCGTGAGGCCCGCTCGCTGGCCTACGGCACCGACGGCAAACTGCGGGTGCTAGAGGAAGTCCTGGCCAACCATCCCCAGGCCCGCACCCTGATCTTCACGGATGACAACGCCACGGTGTACCGCATCAGCCGCGAATTTTTGATTCCCGCCATTACCCACCAGACGCCTGTGAAAGAGCGTCATACGCTGCTGGAAAAGTTCCGGTCAGGCGACTACCGCATTCTCGTGACCAGCCGGGTCCTGAATGAGGGGGTGGACGTGCCCGAGGCCAGCGTGGCCGTCGTGCTGTCAGGCACCGCCACCGAGCGCGAGCATATTCAGCGGCTGGGGCGTATCCTGCGCCGCGCTGAAGGCAAGCAGGCCGTGCTCTATGAGGTCATTACCCAGGGCACCAGCGAGGAACGGGTCAGCCAGCAGCGGCGCGGGCAGTGGTCGCCGCCTGCCCTGGAGGACTTTGGGGTCCTGAATGCTTCCGACTGAGCTGCTACTATTCCGGGTCAAGGCGGGCCTGGTCGAACCCCGGCGCCTGAAACCCACCCCGCAGAACCTTACCCTGGCCGAAACCCTGATTGCCGCCTTTGAAGCCCATATGGGCAAGCGCCGCTGTGACCTGGACGAGGAACTGCGCGCCCTGGAAGCCGGACGGCAGGATTTCAAGGTGGTGCGCGGCCTGGCCCACCTCCTGAGCAACCTGGGCACCTTTGAGGCCAGTGGGCCGCTGGAGCCGGGCACCGTGCGCTCACGTGTATTCGAGCTGGCGCAGGCCGGCGTCCCCAGCCGCCGGCATACGGCGCAGGTGCTGGAGCAGGCAGCCCGCTCCCTGACCGCCCAGGCCACTGGCAGCGAGCGTCCCCTGAACGCCGACGAGCTGCTGGGCGCTCTCTACGCTGACCTGCCGGACCAGCAGACGCTGGTGGCGTTTGAGCCGCCTGCGCCCCTGGAACTTATTCACCGCTACGACCTGGCCCAGGCGCAGGGCACCCTCTACCGCGCCTATGAGCTGGTGATCACCGCCCGGCGCAACGAACCGGCGCGCTACAAGCAGCTGCTGAAGTACCTGAAGTTCTTTGGCCTGATGGCCACCGTCGAGGGGGACGCCAATCTGGGCTTTACCCTGACGCTGGACGGGCCTGCCAGCCTGTTCGGCGGCACCACGCGCTACGGCCTGGGCATGGCCAAGTTTTTGCCCGCGCTGCTGCATGTGACGAAATGGGACCTGAGCGCGAGCCTCAAGCCACGGCGCGACCTGGCCTGGGTGGACCCTGCCGACACCGAATGGTCGTTTCAGCTGACCAGCGAGGACGGCTATGTCAGCCATTACGCCCCGCCCCAGGAACACGACAGCGCCCTGGAATCGGGCTTTGCCGAGCGCTTTGCCAAACTGGAGACGCCCTGGCAGCTTGAACGTGAGGTGGACCTGGTGCCAGTGCCGGGCGGCGTGATTCTGCCGGATTTCCGGCTGGTTAACGGCGACCGGTCCGTGCTGGTGGAAATCGTGGGCTACTGGCGCCCCGAGTACCTGCGCAAGAAATTCGAGTTGCTGCGCAAGGCCGGACGCACGGACGTGATTGTGTGTGTGTCTGAACGCCTGAACCTGGAGCGTGCGGGCGTCAACCCCGCCGATTTTGGCGAGCGTCTGGTGTGGTTTAAGGGCGTGCTGAACCCCAAGGAGGTGCTGGCCCTGGCCGAGCGCCACGCGGTGACCGGGGCCTAGTCTGTGTGGTCTTGTGCAGCTGGGTAGCAGGGCGGTCAGAGTACAGAAAAGCGGCCTCTCCGTCTACAAAAAGCTGGGCGCCCGGTGAGGGGCGCCCTTATCGTCGTGTGGTGGAGATTCACTGCTGCGCGCGGTCCGGAGTGGTGCGGCCCGGAAACAGCACCGGCAGAGAAATCAGCGGAAGGGCGATGGCGGCCAACGCGAACAGAATTTCCATAAGGTCAGTGTGCCTGCCGGCCGCGCCGCCCAGATGACCTGACCTTCAGTCAGCGTAGAGCCGGGCTTGAGCCGGGGTAAAGCTGGCCTTCAAGGTGTCGTCAGGTCAGAGGCGCGTGCTTTACCACGTCTGCCCCTCCACCCGCCCGAGACTGACGGCGCTGCTGTCTGCCCGGAGACTCAGGGTTTTGGGGCCGCTCGTGACGGCCTGGAAATACACGGTGATCGTTTGCCCGGCGCTAATGGCCTGCTGCACGCTCTCGCCGTTAAAGGCCACCGTGACCAGTTGGCTGTTCTGAGAGCTGGTTGAGGTCACCAGGAACTTGTATTTCGCGTTCTGGGTGGCGTTCACCTCAAAGTTGCGGGTGGTGCCGCTGGCTATGCTGCCCGCTGAGGTCGTTACGGTGCCGGGAATGTTGACCGTGCTGCTGCCTGCGCTGGTGGTCACACTCAGCGGCGCGGTCAGGCCCGACCCGTTGCCCGCCGCATCCACTGCCCGCACCTGAAAACTGTAGGCCGTGCTGGCGGCCAGGCCCGTCACCGTGAAACTGGTGCCTGTGGGGGTGCCTACCAAGGTGCCACCGCGCAGGACCTCATAGCGGGCCACACCCACGTTGTCGGTAGAAGCGCCCCAGGTCAGGCTGACCGACGAACTGGTCTTGGCCGGGCTATTGAGGGTGCCGGGAGTAGTGGGCGCCGCCGTGTCTCCCCCACCACCGCCGCCACACCGGGTGCCGAAGCCCGTGTTGGCCAGACCTGTGCAGAACGCCGTGCGGGTCTGGGTGTACTTATCCAGCTGGGCGTTGTTGTACCAGTCCTCGTCGTAGCGGAACCCGCCCTGGCTGTTGTCGGTGTCGGTCACGCTGTAGGTCTGGCCATAATACCCGTCCCAGCCGTAGCGCAGGTCCGTGTTCATGTACACGACGGCCTTCACCACACCCGACAGGTCTACGTTGCCTGCCACCCCCAGGTATTCGGGCAGTGGCCCGTTGTACGACACCAGCCGGAACAGGCGGTTGACCCAGAGACTCATGTCGCTTTCCGACTCGGCGCCGCTGGCCTGCTGCCCGGCTGCAAAGTTCATGGGGGCTGTTTCGCTCAGAATCATGGGTTTGCCGTTGTCCCTGGCAAACTTCATCATGGCCAGCACGTTGGCGTCGAGGTCAAAGTTGGCCTTCACGGCGCTGCCGTTGCTGGCCCGCACGTAGTTGATGCACTGCTTGGCGGCCGTATCGTAACTGCGGCCCACCTCGCCGTTGTAGATGGTGTTGTTCACGATACTGGTGCCGTTGTTGGTCACGTAGCGGTTGTAGATGGGCAGGCAGAGTTCGTGGTTAAACACGCTTAGGCCAATCCAGTCCACCCAGGCAGCGCCGGGATACATCTCGCGGAACACGCCGCGCACCGGATGGTAGATAAAGCCCACGTTGTCCCCTGTGACCTTGCCTGCCACGTAGCTGGCGATGCTGTTAAAGGCGCCCTTGTAAGCCAGGCATTTCAGGGCCGAACCGGTCGCCTGATAGTCCTCGCAGTGGTAAAAGGGGCTGACCTCGTAGTCCAGGCGCAGCAGAAATTTGGTGCCGGGCCGCGAATTGATATAGGCAATCAAGGGGTCAAATTTGGCCAGCAGCCCCGCGTCGCGGTTGGCCAGGCTCTGCGTGACTCCGCGTGAGATGCTGGCCTTTAAGTTCTCGTCGCCGCCGTTGTAGCCAGGTGGGTTGTCCTTCCAGCTTACGCCCACCTGCACGTATTTGCCGCCTCTGGTGGCCAGGAAATCGGCAAATTCGCGGTGGAGGTTCACCAGCGAGCCGCCAAGGTTGCCCTTGTTAAAGTCCGCCGAGCGCAGTTCGTAGTACACGCTGCCGCCCGCCGCTTCCTGCCCCACCTTCTGCCAGTCGGTGTAGGTGTTCTTGCTGGATTGCCCAATAAGCAGCAGGCGGCCAGACGCCGGCGCGCCCACACCCTGCCCCCGGAGCGCGGCCTGGGGTGAGGTGGACGGGGTCGGGGCCGGACCCGAGCAGGCCGCCAGCACCCCCAGCAGCCCAGCGGCCAGCCATAGTTGAAGTCGCTTCATCGGTTCCCCTTGCGGCCACGCGAGTCAGGGCCTGCCCCGCCGCTGAGCAGGCCCGGTGAATGCGGAGGTTTTATACGGACTCCGATTGAATCGCTTGCAAAAGCGATTGAATCCGAGCGGAGCGAGGGGGAGAAAAACGGGTTCCGGGCGTGGAGCTGGCATATCGGCTCTTTTCCGATTTGTCGGCGGAACAGACGGAATCCGTATTAGGCCGCCTTTACCACGTCTGGGCGTCCACGCGACCGATGCTGACGGCGCCGCTGTCGGCCCGGATGCTGAGCGTCTTGTTGCCGCTGGTCACACCCTGGAAGTACACCGTGTTGGTGCGCCCGGCGTCGATGGCCTGCTGCACGGTCTCGCCGTTAAAGGACACCGTTATGAGCTGGCTGTTCTGAGAGCTGTTAGAGGTCACCAGGAACTTGTACTTGGCGTTCTGGGTGGCGTTCACGGCGAAACTGCAGGTGGTGCCGCTGGCAATGCTGCCTGCCGAAGTGGTTACGGTGCCGGGAATGGCCACCGAGCCGCTGGCCGCGCTGGTCGTCACGCTGATGGGCGCGTTGAAGGCCGAGGCGTTGCCAGCGGCGTCCACTGCGCGCACCTTGAAGCTGTACGCGGTGCTGGCGCTCAGGCCCGTGGCTGTAAAGCTGGTGCCCGTGCTGGTGCCAGCCAGGGCATTGTTGACGTGAATTTCGTAGCGGGCCACGCCGACGTTGTCGGTGGAGGCGCCCCAGGTCAGGTTGACCGACGAACTGGTCTTGGCTGGGCTGCTGAGGGTGCCGGGGGTCGTGGGCGCCGCCGTGTCTCCCCCACCACCTCCGCCGCCCCCGGTGCCGCTGCCCACCACAAACTGGTACTGACCGTTGTTGATGCGGCTCAGCCAGTTGTTGCGCACAGTGGTGTTGACCCCCAGACGGCTGTTGCCCCACTCGCCCTCGGCGCAGCCGCCCTGAATGGCCCCTGACGGACTAAGGCTGCACTGCCAGTGGCTATACGCTTCCCAGTCGTCGTTGATGTAGGCCACCGCGCGGATATCGTTGCTGTTGGCCTCAATGAAGTTGAAGAAGGGAGCGTACCACTCGTTCCACACGGTCTGCCCGGTCAGCCCAGTGCGGGTGGGGCGGCCCACCTGCTCAAATTTCACCTGACCATCGGCGGCCAGGGTGTAACCGCGCGGAGTGGATTCGGCAATCATGATGGGCTTGCCCTTGCCCTTGAGATAATTCACGACGTTCTGCACAGCGGTCAGGCCGTTGCTGCACGTCTGGTTCTGATCAAAGACAGAGATGCCCGTCCAGTCCACGTTGTTGCTGCCGGGCCACCACTGGTCGTAGTAGGCAGCCAGGTTGCCCCCCACTGGTCCCTGCCCGTTGCTGTTGCTGCCCGTGGGGCTGATGGGCTGACTGCCAGCCAGCACGCCGCCGTCGCACCACGCGGCCAGCTGCCACACCAGGGCGATGTTGCTGGCGCCCTGCCGCCCAATCTCGGCCTTGAACCAGCTCCAGACGGTCTTGTAGGCGTCGGGCCAGTAGCCGTTCCAGGGACCTTCCGCCTCGTAGCCTAAGCGTACGAAGACCGGGCGGCCGCTGTTCTTCAGGTCAGTGATGATGCTGCGCATGTTTTGCAGCAGCTGCGTGCCCACGGGGGCGCCGTCAATGCTGTTCTGAATGTTGCCCTGCCACGGCTTGCTGGGGTCAATGGCCTTGGCAATGTCCGTGTCGTAGGCCTGCCCCATCCAGATGCCGACGGCCAGCGCCTGCTGGGCATTCGTGTTGTTTTTGGCGACGGTTAGGTCCTGGTTGCCGTACCCGGAGGCGTACCACGCAGGCGTGCTGCCCCCCGTGAAGCCAGAAGTTTGGAGGGCCGGATTGACATACAGGGTCACCCCTGCGTATTTGCCGGGATAGGTCTGGCTGTAATTGGTGATGCCGTCGGTGGTCTGGCCAGACACCACCATGATGCCGTTGCCAGTAAATTTGCCAGTGACAGCCTGCGCCTGAAGTGCGGCGGGGGCGGACGGTTCGGGCACCTGGCCCTGAGGCGCCTGCGAGCAGGCCGAGAGGAGCAGGGTGGCGCTCAGCAGACGTAAAGCAGTAGGCAGACGGGACATAACCCTCCTGTGCAGCAGACAGAGGCTCAGGGCCGCTGGCGACACACAGGAGCGCCGCCTCTGACCCATCCAGGGACCGGAGGCACAGGCCAGCCCATGCCCAGTTAGTAATTGTTTCTAACGTTGGTCATCATGCTCAATCTTTTCTTCCCTGTCAAGCCTTGAGGCCACAGGAAAGGGCTTGTGAAATGAGTTTGTTGCAGAGGAATGAGCGCGGTATCAGAGAGATCTTCTATTTTTAGTTAGTTACTCTGAATTACTAATAGGCTTTCTTCTTTTCAGCCAAGATGCATCGGCTCAATCAGCGGAGCAGGCTGCCTTGCTTCTACCTATGACACTGAAACGCCACAAGATGCCTCTGCAAATCGAACTTGCCGGCGAGGCACATTCTTTAACCCGTGCCAGACTGGCTTCTCCTCTCTCCCAGGCTCTTGTTAAGTCAGCTCGCGTTCAAGCGCACACCGCCTGCTCTGATTGGCAGGCGGTGTGGTTATGTCTTCTTGACAGCGCTGAACCTCACACCCCTTAAAGGAGTTTTAGTGGGGATAACCGTGTGGCCAGCACTGCTGGGGGCAGTGCGGCGGCAAGGCCAAAAGGAAGCAGCAGCAAGACCCGCAACACCAGGGGCCAGGTCAGCTGTGGCGGCGCCAGCGTGAAGCCCAGGTGGGTGCCCAGCACCTGCCCGCCCGTCAGGCTGAGGATGAGGGCCAGCCCGATGCCTAATCCCACCCCCAGCAGGACCGTTAACCCAGTTTCAAACAGCACCAGCAGGAAGACCACGCGCCGCCCCGTGCCCAGCACCCGCAGCAGCGCCACCGTGCGCTGACGTTCCACGCCAGATGTGTACACGCTGAGCCAGACGGTCAGGGCCGCAATGCCCAGCACCAGCAGGGCCAGCGCCGCGTAGGCTGCCTGGCCCTGAACCAGCACGTCGCGCGCCTGAGCAAACACCTGCCCCGGGAAAACCGCCATCGCGTCCTGCCCGGCATTGATACGCTGCGCCGTCACGTAGATGCCGGACAGCTGCTCTGCGGCGTACAGCACGGCGGTGACCTCTCGTTCGCTGGAGGCTGCTCCGTGGACTTCCCAGACCGTCTCTATGGGGGTCAGCACCGCTCGGTCCACGGGCCCACCTGTGGGGGCCAGGATGCCCGTGACTGTATACGGTTCGTCATGGGCCTCGTCATGCGCTTCTGCCTCCTCGGGCCCGGTCAGACCGTGTGTGCCGGTGAACGTGTCACCGACGCGCAGACCCGCCTCGCGGGCGGCGCGGGCGCCCAGCACGGCGTCATGCTCTTTCGCAAACAGGGTGCCCTGAGTGAGCCTGAAATAGGGTGGGTCGGCCGGCCGTTTGCGCTGGTCAAAAAAGGCGGCCGAGGTGCCCACGATGGGAAAGCCCTGGTAGGTGTCCCCCAGGGCAATCGGCACTGCGCGCCTGGTGCCGGGGGCGTCGCGCAGGGCCGTGTAGACCCGCTCTGGCATGTTGCCGGTCGGGGCCTCCAGGTAAAAGAGGCTGCTCATGACCGCCTGGGTGCTGCTGCCGGGCGCCGCCACGAGGAGGTCGAAGACCTGGGCCGCGTCCTGCGCCCCGCGTTCGACCTGGCGCGTGACTAAGGGCACCACCAGCGCGGTGGCGGTGGCCAGCGCCACGGCCAGAACGGTGATGACCAGCGCCCCCCAGCGGGCGCGCACACTGCGCAGCACCGTCCACAGGGCCAGGTTCATGTGCCGTCCACCTGGGTCAGGTCAAGGTGCCCCGGCAGCAGCGCCGCCACCTGGGGGTCGTGGGTGACTAGAATTAAAGTGGCGCCCAGCTCGGCCGCTGTGCCCAGCAGCAATGAGGCGGCGCTGGAGGCCCGGTCCCGGTCAAGGTGGGCGGTGGGTTCATCGGCCAGCAGCAGGCCCGGCCGGTGCGCCACGGCGCGCGCCAGGGCCACCCGCTGCCGCTCGCCTGTCGACAGCTGATGGGGGCGGTGGTGTCGTCTGTGGCCCAGCCCCAGTTGGCTGAGCGCCTGTTCGGCCAGCGCCCCTGGCCGCTTCAGGCCGGTAACTCGCACCCCAAGTTCCACATTCTCCTGGGCGGTCAGGCCGGGCATGAGGTGAAAATCCTGAAAGACGTAGCCCACGGCGCGCCGCCGAAACTGGTCGCGGCGCGGCGCAGACGCGCGCGTCAGGTCAAAGTTGCCGTGCTGGACCTGCCCCGACAGGGGCGTCAGCAGGCCGGCCAGTACATGCAGCAGGGTGGTTTTGCCTGTCCCACTGGGGCCAGTGACGGCCAACTGGGCGCCAGCCGGCAGGTGCAGGTCGGGGTAACGCAGCGTCACCTCACGGCCGTGCTGAACGCAGAGACCACTGACTGTCAGGGCCTGGGGCTGGTCTATCACAGCGCCGTCATCCGCTGGTGGTGACGCCATCGGCGTACAGGCGCACGAGGCTGACGAAACCGGTGTCCTCGTCTTTCTTGACCCCGATGTCCAGCCGGCCCGTGATCTGGAGTCCCCTGGTCGTCGGCTCCAGTTCTCGCCCTCTGGGCATGATGACCAGCACGATATCGGCGGGCCAGTCGGCGGCGGTGGTGCAAAACGGGCAGGTGCTCATGGGCTGTTTGGTCAGCACGAAAAAATCGAGCCTGGGCTTGAGGGGCGGCGCCATATAGCCGCTCATCTGCACCTTCTGGCCCTGGAGGCCCTTGAGTTTGTCGCTGTATTCCGCGCCGCGTACGGTCACGCGGCCATACAGTTCACTGAATTTCAGCAGCGGGACACCCGAGCGCGCCCCAGCGCCGGGGGCCCACAGCAGCACAGGCACGGCCCCCAGCAGGCGGACAAAAGTACGGCGGTTCAAAAGGTCACCTCGAAGCAGAAAGAACGGACGTTGCCCCTCAATTCAGCACGGCTGAATCAGGGGCACGTCAGATGCGTGTCGGGCGCGGCCAAGTGTAGGCTGCGCCACCTGGGTCAGCGGGTGCGGGTGGCGTCCAAGCCCAGGGCGCGGGCCATGGAAAAGAAGAGGTCTGTCTGGTCCATCATCCCAAAGAAGTTCTCGGAGCCGGGTCCGAAGGCGAAGAGAGGCAGGGGGTCGGCCGTGTGAACGCCCTGGTTGGCGCTGGGTGGCAGGTTGCCGGTGCGGGTCACGGCGCCTTCCTGGCACAGTTTGGGGTTGGGCAGGAAACCAGCTGCTGCGCCGGTCTGGCCGTTGCTGACGGTGGGGTCGAGAAACACCCGGCGGCCCAGGTAGGTTTCACAGTAGTCGGGCACCGCCGCAAAGCCCACCGCGTAGGTCCGGCTGGTTTCGGGTAGGGGCAGTCCATTGGCATCGCGCTTGTCGCCGTAGGTGGGAAAGCCAGCTGCTTCGTAGACCCCAACGGCCTCGCGCTTGCCGGGTCCCTTGGCAGCGTCGTAGGTGCCGTAGACGCTGAGGGAATGGGCGTGGTCAGCCGTGACCAGCACCAGGGTATCGGGGTGGCTCTTGGCGTACGTCTTGGCCCACTCGACGGCCTTGTCCAGCTCCAGCACGTCCCAGATAGCGCGCTGCCAGTCCAGAGGATGCTCGTACTTATCCACCATGCCGGCCTCGACCATCAGGAAAAAGCCGTTGGGGTTCTTTTCCAGGGTCTCGACGGCTTTCTTCGTGCTGTCCCACAGGTACGGCATGTCTTTAAAGTCCCCCAGCGCCTCAGGCGTCTGGTACTGCGCGCGGTCCAGATAGCTGGGAATGTTGTCGATGTTAAAGAGGCCAAACAGCTTGTTGCCGCCAGCGGCGTTCAGCTCGGTGCGGCTACTGACAAAGGTGTAGCCCTGTTTCTGGCTGTCGGTAATCCAGTCAGTGGCGTCCTTGCGGCGGCTGCCGGGCGCCGTGCTGGGAATGAAGTCGCGGCTGCCGCCAATCAGCAGCACATCGGGCTGCACGTCGCCCTTGAAATACTGATCGGCGATGGCCTGGTAGTCCCCGCGCCGCCGGGTGTAAGAGGCGAAGGCGGCGGGCGTGGCGTCTACCCCGAAGGCGCTCGACACGATGCCAACGCTCTTGCCCATGCTGCGCTTGACCAGGGCGGTAATAGTTTCCACGCGCGGGTTGTCCAGCGAGTCAGCAGTGTTGTCGGGGTAAACGTTCAGGGCGTTGACCTGAATCTTCTGGCCGGTGGCAATGCTGCTGGCCGTGTTGGCGCTGTCGGCCATCGCGCTGTCATAGGAGCTGGTGGTGACGGTGGCCATGCCGCTCAGGCCACTCATCATGGCGAGCTGGCCCGTGGCGTTGCCATTGGCCGGGTTGTAGGGATGGGCGACCAGGCGCGCCGCGTTCACGGTGTTCCAGCCCAGGCCATCCCCGATGAACAGGATGACGTTCTTGGCACGGGGGGCCACAGCCGGCACCACGTACCAGCGGGCAGTTTTGGTGACCTCACCGTTGGCATCGGTGTAGCGGACCTTCAGTTCGTGCAGGCCGGTCGGCAGACTCTGGCTGCGCAGCGTCCATTCGGCGCTGGTGGGCTTGCTGGTGGTGCGCACCAGGCCCTCGACGGGGCGGCCATCCAGGGTGACCGCCGCGTCCTTAAGCTCCTGCACGTTCTCTGCCTCAATGCGCAGGTCAAAGCGCTGGCCGGGAACGAATTTGGCGCCGTCATATGGATAGATGCTGAGATTGGCGGCCGAAGCCACACTGCTGGCCAGAAGGGCAAGACCCAAAAGATATTTCATGACCTGTATTCGGACTCATCATTGTCATCCAGGTATCAGTCCAGATGACCTGAGCTCGAGGTCGGCTGATTCCTTTTCTCCCACCGTGAACGGTTTGCGTGTCACCGCGAGAGGCCAGCTGCTTCCTGGTCCTACGTCGACTCGGCCTTTTATGCTGTGCGTGGCATGTCCGCTTCTCCCCTGTCCCATCTGCTCAGCGAGACGTATCACGCCGCACTGGCCGCCACGGCGCCGGACTTGCTGTTAGGCCCATACCTCTCTGGCCGGACACCTGACTTCATCCTCGCGGTGGGCAAGGCGGCGGCGCCGATGATGCGGGCTGCGCAGGAGGCTTTTCCCGCCGTTCCGGGGCTGCTCGTGCTGCCAGATGGCGCGCCTTTGCCGGCGTTTCTGCCGCAGGTCGAGGTGCGCCGGGCCGCGCATCCCCTCCCAGACGCACGCAGTGTCGCGGCGGCGCGGCTGGCCCAGGTCCGGCTGGGGGCGCTGACTGCTGACCAGGAAGTGCTGGCCCTCTTCTCTGGGGGTGCCAGCGCCCTGCTGTGTGCGCCGCGAGGGGTGACCCTGGCCCAGAAGGCCGCAGTCTGCACCGAGTTGATGCGGGCCGGCGCCGATATTCAGGCCCTGAACACGGTGCGGCGGCACCTATCCGACGTGAAGGGCGGCCGATTGGCAGCTGGCACCCGCGCCCGCGTGCGCGCTCTGCTGCTCAGTGATGTCGTAGGTGATGATCCCGCGACCATTGCCAGCGGGCCGGCGGTCCCTGACCCCACGACATATGCGGACGCTCTGGCCGTGCTGGACCGGTTTGCAGTGCCTGCCCCGGAGGTCAGACCCTATCTGCGGGCGGGCGCGCAGGGTCTGCATGAAGAGACGCCAAGTGTTTTGCTCAATGCCCACAGCACGGTGATTGGTGGGAACGGGACCCTCCTGCGGGCCGCGCAGGCTGCTCTGGAGTCGAAAGGGATACGGGCCGTCATCCTGGGTGAGACCTTCACGGGTGAAGCGCGTGACCTGGCGGTCTGGCACGCTGCCGAAGTGCGCCGCGCCCAGGCCGAAGGAGTACCAGTGGCCCTCATTTCTGGTGGCGAGGCCACCGTGACCGTCCGGGGTGCTGGACGCGGTGGCCGCAACACCGAATTTGCGTTGGCGCTGGCTCTGGCGCTGGGCGACGATCATGGTGTATATGGCCTCTCAGCGGGCTCGGACGGGGTGGACGGCACCAGCGGTGGGGCGGGTGCCCTGCTGACCCCGGACACCCTACGCCGTGCCGCCACGCTGGGCCTGGACGCGCCGGGTGCCTTGGCAGCCAACGACTCGGGCAGTTTCTTTGCTGCGCTGGGCGACCTGCTGGTCCCCGGCCCGACTGGACAGAATCTCAACGACTTGCGCGTCTTGCTGGTGGAACCGGTCTAAAGTCGTCCCATTGCGGTGAGTGGGGGAATGAGTCAGAGGCCAGCAGGTTGAAGGGCCAGGCTCAGTCTGATCACCATCGGCCCATCATCCTGCCTTTCTTACATTGCCTTTAGACGGTGTTGCTGCCTCGGCCTCCGGGTTGATGAAGGCAATTGCCGCACGTTGGGCTCCCTGCTGTCCGTCTATCTGTTTCGTGTCAGAGCCTCACTTCTAGGAGACCCCTATGTCCTCTCTGCGCCCTTTCGTTCTGTCTCTCGCCGTGCTGACCAGTGGCCTCATGTCGGCACAGACTTCTTCCGCCCTTCGCACTACCTCAGCACCGTCGCTCGCCACTCAACCAAGCACTCCAAGTGGCGACTGGACGGGCAAGCTGGACTGGATTGATATAGCGGCCACGTTCAAAGTGACGGGGGGGCAAGTGTCAGGAACATTCGTGATTGGTGGGCAAACTTATCCTGTGCAGGGCCGCTGGGACGCGGTTAAGGGCAGCCTCCTGTTTAGTGTTCAGCGAGCAGCGGGCAAAGCCAATGTGGTCCTGACGCTCAAGAATGGACAGCTGGTGGGCACATCGGTGCTGGGTGGGCAGTCTGACCCTATGAAGTTGCAGCGGGTTTCCGCTGTTGTCAGCGCTCGGCCTACCCCTTACGTCATGACAGGTGTCGTGAAGAACAGTGCGGGGCAGCCACTGGCCGGGGTCAAGGTCTTCGCCGACAACACGCTGTACCACAATATGAATGCGCTGGCCACCACCGACGCGCAGGGCCGCTACCGTCTTGAGCTGCCGCGTGAAGTCGGCACCTGGCGAGCGGGGGCCTATGTTCAGCGCCCCTACGGCGGCGGAATCTGGGAAAGCCGCCTGTATGCCGACAACGCCGCCGCCTTTTCTGGAGATCAGGGGGCTATTCGCAATTTCACCTGGCGTCTGACGGGCGTATCGGAAGAAAGACCTCTGGGCGGCACCGTCTGGATTCATCCGGATTGGGCCGGTGTGGACTACGACACCAACGATGTAGAGCTGACACTGACACCAGTTGGACCGCTGCTGGACGGTAGTGTCGGTCAGGCAGTGACCTGGCGCTTGGGAGACGATTACACGCGCGAGGACATCCCGGTGGGGACGTATACCCTGACGGCCCGGCAGATCAGCTCCACCGGGCAGAAACGGCCTATGCTTGTGAAATCGACCTACGACAGCAACAAAGGGCACTACGCGCCTTCAGTGACCGCTACTTTTCAGAACTCTGCTAAATACGGCATCCTGATGGAACTCGACATTGTGCTCAAATGAGCCAATGAGGTGAAGTGAAGCTGGGATGTACCTTCCGCTTGCCTGTCTTGGCCAGACAGGATAAGGAAAGTAGATGCTTGTGGGGGGTGATGTTCAGAGCGGTGCGTTCAGAAGCCAAACTGCTTCAGGGCGTGTCATAGCCGATATTTCCTGGGATTCTGCGAAGAGTGTCAGCGTATTCATAGAGACACCCAGGTACGTTCAACGCGTTTCATACCCGAACCCATGACAGTCGAAGGGCAGACCAATTTTCGCATCGGTCTGCCCTTTCGTTGAACGTATTTGGTGAGGCGTGGCGGTAGCATAGCTGTCGCTATGAGGAAATTTAACTTAGGGACGACACCGTTCCACACGGTCTCTCGGCATCATTTTTGAAGTTGCTCGTCACGTGACGAGCAACTTTTTTTCAGCTCTTAAAACGTGCTGCAAGTGCTGTCGTGGCGCGGGACAGCAGCGTGACATCGGTGCCCACAGCCACGAACGAATAGCCCCATTCCAGGTAGGTGCGGGCCACCGCCTCATCAGTGGACAGAATGCCGGCCGCCTTGCCCGCAGCGCGAATCCGGCGCGCCGCATCACGAATGGCCTCCTGAACATCCGGGTGGCCCGGCTGGCCCAGCACCCCCATGCTGGCGGCCAGGTCGGCGGGGCCGATAAAGACCCCGTCCACCCCGTCCACCGCCGCGATCTCGTCCAGAGCGGCCAATCCCGCGACCGATTCCACCTGTAGCAGCAGGCACACCTGCTCGTCTGCCGCCTGCAAATACGCTGCGTCACGGCCAAAGCCGCTGGCCCGCGCCAGTGCGGCACCTACCCCCCGCACACCCCGTGGGGCATAGCGGGTGGCGGCCACCAAATCACGCGCCTGCTCGGCGGTCTCCACCATCGGAATCAGCAGGGTATGCGCGCCGATGTCCAGCAACTGCTTAATCAGCACAGCGCTGCCGACGGGCGGGCGCACCAGCGTCTGAACAGGGTAGGGGGCTATGGCCTGTAGCGCGGCCAGAGTGGACCGCACGTCATTGGGCGCGTGTTCGCCGTCCACAAGCAGCCAGTCGAACCCTGCGCCCGCGCATAATTCGGCGCTGTAGGGATCAGCCAGCGCCAGCCACAGGCCGATCAGGGGCTCACCGCGTTTCAGGGCCGCTTTGAAGAGATTCTCAGCCACAGGCCACTCCGCGCGCCTCACCCGCAAAGCGGCAGGAGAAGGTGCCCAGCGGCCCGTAGTCGAAGGTAAAGACGTCCCCTCTGGCAATGTCGACCGGACGGGTAAAGGAACCGGCCAGCACCAGTTCTCCGGCTTTCAGGCCCTCGCCGTGGGGGGCCAGGCGGCTGGCCAGCCAGGCGATGCCGGCCGCCGGATGACCCAGCACGCCCGCAGCCACCCCCGTTTCTTCAATCACCCCGTTGCGGATACACAGCGCCGCCGCCCAGCGCAGGTCCAGGTCGTCTGGTTTTACGGCGCGGCCCCCCACAATCACCCCCGCGTTGGCGGCGTTGTCGCTGATGGTGTCGGTCACCCGGCGCGGCTTACCGGTGGCCCGGCTGATCCGCTCAATGCGGGCGTCAATAATCTCGGCGGCAGGGGTTACGTACTCGGTGGCCCGCAGGACATCAAACACGGTGACTTGCGGGCCTTGCAGGTCGGCTTTCAGGAGGAAAGCCAGTTCGACCTCCACCTTCGGGGCCACAAACCGCGACAGGGGAATGTCGCCATTGGGTTCAAAAAACATGTCGTCCAGCAGCGCGCCGTAATCCGGCTCGGTAATTTGCGAGGCCATCTGCATGGCGCGCGAGGTCAGGCCAATCTTGTGGCCGGTCACGCGCCGCCCACCCACCACCTTCTGCGCGACCCAGGCCCGCTGTACGGCGTAGGCGTCGGCAATGGTCATGCCAGGAAAACGCTCACTGAAAGGCGAGAGGGGCGCGCCGCTGGCTTCCGCCTCTTCAAGCTGGGCGGCGAGGGTTGTCAACTGGTCGTCGGGAATACTACGGTGATCCTGGGTCATGAAGGTCCTTGTGGTGAGAAGGGAAGAGGGGCCGGGGAACTGTCCTGCCAAGTGTCCTGCCCCCTTTCTAAACTGGTGGTATGCCTTCTGAACTGCGCCGAATCCGTCCTGGGTCGCCCGCCCGTCTCCTGCTGGCCGTGGTCAGTGCTGCCCTGCTGGGTGGAGCAGTGGGCTTTGGGCAGGCCCAGAGTGCCCCGGCGCCCACCCCGCGCGCCCAGAGTGTCAAGGCGACCACCACGCCAGGGACGGGGGCCACCTTTAGCGTGCAGGCGGTGCCGCTGCCTGCCGGGTTTCAGCACGCTTTTGCCCTGGCTCTGAACAACAAAGGGCAGGTGCTGTTCGTGGCGCACAAGGGGGCCGAGGCCCGCGCCAATGACAGCGACGTACTGCACCTGTGGACAGGCGGAACGCCAAAAGCGCTGACACTGCCCAGAGGCTTCAAAACGGGCGAACTGGCTTCTTCGGTGGGCCGCTCCTGCCTGGCCGACGATGGGCGCATCGTCATGAATACCTTTTCGGAGCAGGCGGCGCTGCTCTACAGCGGCGGCCGCTTTACGCCCATCACCTTTCCCAACACTGACATTTTCATTCAGAATTGCGCGCCAGACCTGAGCGCCGTGGCCAGCGACCTGAACACGGGCCAGAGTTACCTGTGGCAGCCGGCAACGGGCGAGGTGCTGGAAGGCAACTTTGAAGGTGTGAACGACATCAACCGTGCCGGGCAATTTGTGGCTGACACGCATCTTCAGCGATCTGAAGGCACCTACAGTGTCAATCAGCAGCAGTGGCAGCCCAAATTCATCAATGACGCGGGCCTGATTCTGGGCGAAGACGTGGCCGGCGATGGCGCCAGCCTGTACCTCTGGCCCAAAGCCGATAAGCAGCCCAGCCAGGTGGCGCGCCCGGCCGGCACCGACGCGGTGTTTCCGCAGGACCTGAACGAAAAGGGGCAGGCGCTCGTGGGCTACCTGAACGACCAGTTCATCTACACCCACGTCACCCGCACCTACCGGCCCATTCGCGTGGACGGCTGGACCCTTCAGGTGGTGCTGGCCCTGAACGAGCAGGGCTGGGTGTTGGCCCAGGCCACCCAGACAGGCCAGAAGGCGGTCAGGACCGTCCTCCTGAAGCCGAAATAACAGGCAGCGGGCGAGACGGACACCAGAGGCAAGCTTGCCCCTGGTGTCCGTCTCGCCGCGCCCAGTCCACATCCTCAGATAACGTGAACCGGGATTCCTGTCAGGTCGCCGTCTTTGGCTGTCACCACGCCGCCGTCAAAGGCTTCCAGGTCAGACGCTTCCTCGAACCAGCTGCGGGGGGTCTTGGCGCCCCACAGGGTCTGGCGGCGGGGATCGTCGCGTAGCCAGCGGATAGGTTCAAAGTCTGGGTCCACGGTGATGTAGTCACTCGTGTACAGCTCAATGCGGTGGCCGTCCGGGTCGCGGATGTACAGGAAAAAGGCGTTGGAGACGCCGTGCCGGCCGGGCCCCCGTTCAATGCGCTCGGGCTGACGCGCCCCGGCCAGAATGTCGCAGGTGCGGATGATGGCCGTGATGTCGGGCATCCAGTAGGCCCAGTGGTGTAGCCTCGGCCCGGCGCCGTTGGTCAGGGCCAGGTCGTGCACTCCGCCCCGGCGCTGAATCCAGGCGGCCCAGTAACGTTCCTGCTCGTCCACGGTGTATTCGGAGAGACGGAAGCCCAGGGTGTCGATGTACCAGCGCATGGTGCGCTCGACATCGGGCACCATCACGTTCACGTGGTCCACGCGTTGCAGGCCCGGCCCCCGGTGCAGGTGGTAGTCCTGTAGCCGCCACGGGTGCTTGGTGCTCTGGTGGTAGAAGGCCACTGGGATGCCAAAGGGGTCTTGCATCCGCAGCAGGCGCGGGCGGTCCAATTCCTCTTCCCAGCGCCACTGCAGGCCTTCTCGCTCGGCCAGGGCCACCAGGGCGTCCAGGTCGGCCTTGCCGCCCACGCGGTAGGCCAGGTGCCGGACGCGGGCGTGATCTTCCTGGACCAGCTTCAGCGTCCACTCGCGGTCCTCTACCCCCCGCAGGTAGAGGGCGCCGGCTTCCTCGTGCAGTACGTGCATGCCGAGCAGGTCCACGTAGAATTCGCGGCTGGCCTCCAGGTTTTTCACGGTCAGGACGGCGTGGGCAATCCGGATCACGTTCGGACGGATAGGGGAGAGATCAGTCATCAGCGGCCACCCCCTCGGGCTGAGCGGCCTGATTCAGAAACGCCTGAATCCGCTCGACATAGGGCTGCTTGTTGTACACCTCGTACAGGGCCGAGTGCATCCGCACGGGGTCACCGAAGAAGAACTTCTCGTAGAGGCTCTGGCGTCCGCCGAAAGAACTCATGGACATGTCCCAGGCGAGGCGGAAGAGCTTCAGGCGCTCGTCGGCGCTGGCGGCCCCGGCTTGCAGGTACTTCTGAATTTGCGGGCCCAGTGGCCCCTCGCGGTCGGCCTTGCTCGGCATCATGATGATGCCGCTGGCGCCCAGCAGTTGCAGCAGTTCGGGTAGGCGGGCATACACGGCCGGGTAGTAGTTGCGCGCGGCGTCCAGTGGACCGCGGGCCGGGGTCATCACGCCGTTGGCGTTGGGCTGGGCACCCGCCACAGCGGCGACCTCCAGGGCTTTCATAATTTCCAGTATCACGATGATTTCTGCGACCTTGCTCTGCACGTGCTGAAATTGCCCGGAGCCAATCGCGTTCACGATGGCCTGCGCAGTGCCCAGGAAGGCTTCCGTCTTGGCCACTTTCAGGTTCACGACCTGATAGGCCATGTGCAGCACGGCGTCGGTACCGGCGTAGGCCTTGTTGGCCAGTTCCACGTCGTACAGCAGGAACACGCGCTCCCAGGGCACCAGCACATCGTCGAAAATCACAAAGGCGTCCTGCTCGTCAAAGCGGCTGCCCAGCGGGTGGTCTTCGGGGTCACGGCCGATATCAAACGGCTCGCGGCACTGGAACGACAGGCCCGGCGCGTTGCAGGGCAGCGCGAAGCCCATCGCGTAGCGGCTCTTGTCGGCGTTTTCCTTCAGCACGGTGGAGGGAAACACCAGAATCTCGTCGGCAATCGGCAGGGTGGCCATCATGCGGGCGCCGCGCACGATGACGCCTTCCTCGGTTTCTTCCACCACGCCCAGCGCGATGTAGGGGTCGGGCATCTCGCTGGCCTGCTTGGCGCGGTTGACCTGCGGGTTGGTCAGCGCGTGCGTCAGGCACAGGTCGTTGTCACGCACAAATTCGAAGTAGCGGCGCATGTTGGCGGCAAAGTCCCGCTTCTCATCGCCCGCCACGCTGGCGCTGCACGCACTGAAATACTCAGCGCTGGTGCCGGCGGCCATGACGTTGGCATTCATGTAGTCTGGTGCGCGGCCCAGGAAGCCCAGGGCGTAGTTGGCACGGACGCGGTGCGCCTCGCCAATCCTGGCCAGGTCCTCTTTGGTGCGCGGCACCATAAAGGAGGTCGCGTAGCGCTGCCCGCTCTCCTCAAAGGTGAGCAGGTCGCGCCACTGCGGCTGGTGCTGCAGGTCGTACAGGCCAGCCAGGCTGTGGGCCATGTTGCGGGTGGCGGGGTGGGTGGTGGGGTCGGTGACCCGCGCCCCGTCAATGTAAAGGGTCGGCGGGTTGTGCCGCAGACGGTCCAGAAACTGCTGGCCAGTGATGGCGCCCATACGTGTTAGCCTTCCTTTCCGGCCAGGCCGGTGTAGTGTGAGTCCACGAAAATGCCGCCCTGGCGCTGCTCGGTGATGTCGCTGGGGTCGCCGTGAAGGTGCTCGACTTCTGCCACGTAGGCTTCGGCGTCGTCCTGCGGTGCGTAGCCCAGCACGTCCCAGCCTTCAGGGGTCATCCAGCGCCGCGCATTGCCGCTGATGCCTGCCACCACCAGGAAGCCTGCGTCCGGCGCGGTCACGGCGCGGGCAAACAGCTGCGCGGCGTCACGCGGCGAGAGCCAGGTGGACAGGTGCCGGGCATCTTTCGGCTGCGCCTGAAACGAGCAGATGCGTACACTCACAAATTCCAGGTTGTAGCGGTCGAAATACATGCGGCCCAGCGCTTCACCAAACACCTTGCTGACGCCATAGAAGGTGTCGGGCCGCACGGGCACCTCTGGCCCAATCGGCTCGCGGGGGTAAAAGCCCACCGTATGAATGCTGGAGGCAAAGGCGACCCGCCGCACGCCGGCCTGCCGCGCCGCTTCCAGCACGTGATAGGTGCCGTCCACGTTCACGTCACGGATACGCTCGTAAGAGTGTTCGTTGGCAATACCGCCCAGATGAATCACGGCGTCCACACCCTGCATGGCCTTCAGCACCGCGTCAAAGTCGGTCAGGTCGGCAGGGGCCAGCTCCTCGCCTGCCCCGGCTTCGCCGAGGTCGCGGTGATCCGAGAGGCGCAGGGTGTAGTCTCCCGCCGGCAGGAAATCGCGCAGCTGCTCACGCAGGGCCGTGCCGACCTCTCCCGCCGCGCCGGTGATCAGGATGGTGGTCAAGCGTCCGCCTCCTCTTTGGTGATGGTCGGCGCCTTGCCGACGCCCAGCCGCGCCGTCTTGTGCGTGCCCAGCGAGACGGCAATATTCTTCGTTTCCATGTAGAACTCGAAGGAATAGTCGCCGCCGTCCCGGCCGATGCCGCTGTTCTTGACGCCGCCGAACGGCGTGGGCAGGTGACGCACGTTTTCACTGTTCACCCACACCATGCCCGTCTGCAGGCCCTGAGCAAAGCGGTGGGCGCGGGTCAGGTCATTGGTCCACAGGTAACCGGCCAGGCCGTAACGTACGTCGTTCGCCAGCGCCAGGGCTCCGGCCTCGTCGCTAAAAGGAATGGCGGTCAGGACCGGCCCAAAAATCTCTTCCTGGGCAATTTTCATCTCGTTGCGCGCGCCCGTAAAGAGGGTGGGGGAGACGTAGTTTCCGGCTTCGCCCAGGCGCTTTCCGCCCGCCGCAATAGTGGCGCCTTCCTGCTGAGCCGTGTCAAAGTACGACAGCACCTTGTCAAAGTGACGCGGGTGAACCAGCGGGCCTATCTCGGTTTCGGGGTCCAGGGGGTCGCCCACGCGAATGTTGCGCGCCCGCTCGGCAATGCGGGCGGTGAACTCGTCGTAAATCCCCTCCTGAATCAAGACGCGGCTGGAGCTTGTGCAGCGCTCACCATTCAGGCTGTAGATCATGAACACCACAGCGTCCAGGGCCTTGTCGAGGTCGGCGTCATCGAAGACCACAACCGGATTCTTGCCGCCCAGCTCAAAATGCACGCGCTTCAGGGTGTCTGCGCCCTGCCGCATGATGTGGCTGCCGGTGGTCGTTTCCCCCACAAAGGCAATCGCCTGAATCAGCGGGTGTTCGGTCAGGGCCTTGCCTGCCCCCTCCCCGAAGCCGTGGACGAGGTTATGCACGCCGCTGGGCAGCCCCGCCTCGTCCATGATTTCGGCCAGCAGGGTCGCCGTCACCGGACTCCACTCGGCTGGCTTGTGGACCACGGTGCAGCCGGCGGCCAGCGCTGGGGCGATTTTCCAGGTGGACAGCATGAACGGGGTGTTCCACGGGGTAATTACGCCTACTGGGCCAATCGGCTGGCGCAGGGTGTAGTTGATAAAGCCGGGTGCGGGCAGGCTCTGGCCGTCCTGTGCCGACGGGGCGCGGTCGGCGTAGAAGCGGAAGTTCTCGGCGCCGCGCGTGGCCGCCGACTTCATGAAGCGGATGGCCTGCCCGGTGTCCATGCTTTCCAGCACGGCAATTTCCTGGGCACGCTGCTCGATCAGGTCTGCAATGCGGTGCAGGATTTTGCGGCGCTCGGCCCCACTCACTTCCTTCCAGGTCTGAAAGGCGTCGTGGGCGGCGCGGGCGGCGCGGTCAATGTCGGCGGCGTCTCCCTCAGCCACCGTGACCAGGCGCGTGTTGTCGGTCGGCGAGTGAGCGTCGAAGGTGCGCCCGCTCTGGGCCTCCACCCACTGCCCACCGATAAAGTGCCGCAGCCCGCCCGAGAGGCGCGAGTCCCGCAGCTGCCGGGCCAGGTCGTGGTTGGGATGGGTGGCTTCGGAAAGGGTCATCTGGACTCCTTAGAGGCTCTGCGCTGAAATCGTTTGAACAAACGGGTTCAGCCAAGCAGAGCGAGAGGGAGAAAATGGGTTCAGGGCGCGGAGTTGACCTGTCGGTTCTGTGCCGTTTGAGGGCACGAAACAGGCGGCACTCATCTCAGGGCTGGGGAAGGCTGAGGGAATAGGCGTGGAATAGCTCGGTCTGCACGACTTTGTCACCCTGGCGCACCGTCAGGCGCATTAGGGGCCGGGGGGAGAAGTCGCCGCGCGCCACGGTGTAGGTGTACCCGCCGGCCGTGAACTCGTAGCCCCAGCCGGTTTCGGTGCCAAAATCCACCGGGCGGCCCCCCGTGACGTAGACGCCCGGTGTGCCGTCGAAATTGCGGGTGGCGTAGGTCACGCGGTCGCCCTGCTGCCAGATGATGACGGCGCGGCGGTCGGTGGCGCCCAGAAACGCCGCCTGCGGCACGTAGCGGCAGCGGTGGGTCACGTCCCCCAGCTTGAATTCATTGACATGGGTCATGCGGTAAGCAGGGTCGCGCACGTTCTCGACGTTGCTGGTGTGGAGGAAGCCCTCAACGGTCGCCCCACCACTTTTCCAGGACAGAGGGGTGTAGACCTGCCCAGCGCCGGGGTCAGGGTCGCCCACCGTCACCGGGAAGGCGCGCACAGGGCCCAGGCCTTTGGCCTGCTTGTCACGCATGGTCAGGGTGGCTTGCCCGCTCTGGGGGGTGGTGAGCGTGATCACCGCGTTCGGGGCGTCACACCACGCCAGCAGCGGCTGGGCCGCCTGACCCTCGAGTTGCAGGGTGGACTTCATGTCGTAACCGGCCGCCGAGGCCAGGGCAGAGACGCTCAGGAGGGCAGTGCAGAAAACAGTCTTCATGCCCTGAGGCTGCGCCCCCCACATGAGGAGGCGTGCAGTAGGCGCTGACGCCCCGCACATGTTCAGCGCCCGTCCCACTCGCCTTCCTTGCTCTCCTGACCCGTGATGGGGTCGGCGCCCTCATCCTCTTCCTGAATGTCGTTTTGCAGGACGCCCAGACCCTCGACTTCCAGCGTCATCACATCGCCGGGGCGCACATGCGAAATGCCCTTGGGCGTGCCTGTCAGAATCACATCGTCTTTTTGCAGGGTCATAAAGCGGCTGATGTGCTCAATCAGTTCGGGAATCGAGAAAATCATGTCGCTGGTGCTGCCTTCCTGCCGCAGCTCGCCGTTCACGTGGGCGGTCAGGCGCAGGTTGTGGGGGTCGGCAATTTCATCGGCGGTGACGTAATACGGCCCCAGCGGCCCGAAGGTGTCCCAGCCCTTGCCGCGCATAGGCGGCCGGAAGGTGTTGGTCACGTAGTCACGCACCACGAGGTCGTTGCCGATGGTATAGCCGCCCACGTAGTCCATCGCGTCTTTGGCCTTCACGCGGCGGGCGTCGCGGCCGATAATCACGCCCAATTCCACCTCGTAGTGCATGAACTGGGCGCCACGCGGGTAGATCACAGTGCCGCCGTGGGGTAGCAGGGTGGTGTTGGGCTTCCAGAATAGAGCGGGTTCCTTGGGCTGGGTCAGCCCCAGTTCTCCGGCGTGGTCGTTGTAGTTCAGGGCCAGGGCAATGACCTTGGGTGGGTCCACGGGCAGGCGAAACTGCACCTGTGCAGGGTTGTGAGCCACGCCGGCGGCGTCAATGAGCTGGCCTTCGTGCAAGTGGCCGTTCAGGGCGCGGCCTCCGGCGATAAAACGGGCGTATTTCACGGGAAACTCCTGTGGGGAAAAGCGAGAGGATTCTTCCGTCAGCATAGGCGCGGCTTGAAGGGCCGCAGGTGTCGGCTTCCACAGCGGCCCGGCGCCGGGGTGTAGATTGGCACAATGGCCCAGCGGCGAGACGACCCCGCCTCAGCCCTAGCAGGGTTGCTGGCGCATCCGGCCCTGGGTGCGGCCCTGACGGCGTTACAGGCGGCGGCAGCCTCTGCGCGTCCAGAGACGGCGTTGGTAGATCAGGCCGTCCACTGGACCGGGGGCTACGCCGAGATTCGTGCCAGCTGGGGTGATGTGGTGGCCAGCACTGGACGGGCGGCTGGTCCTCTAATCACGCAGCGCCTCGAACACGCTGGGCGTCATGTGGGCACGCTGGTGACTGGCTTTCCGACCGACTGGGTGGGCCTACAGACGGTGCTGGCGGGCTACGCCCTGCTGGCCCGCTTGCAGGCCGCCGCCGCGGGGGCGGCGCGCCGCCGGGTGGGCGAGCGGGCGCTGGACGCCCTGCTGGCTGGCCAGGACGCCCGCCTCCCCGGGGATGGTCCCTTTGCCCTGGCTGCCGCTGTCTTTGCCGGGCCAGAGGCAGCGGCCCTGAGCGCCCAGGAACGAGAACAGGCACTGGATGTGCTGGCGGGGGCCGGCGAGGGGTACTTTCAGGAGCGGCGTTTGCTGGGGCACTCGACCGTGCGCGGTGACCTGGCCGTGTGGCTGTGGCGCAGCCTGGACCTGAACCGCGAGACCCAGGAATTGCGCCTGGCCCTGGTGGCCTCTGCCGGCCGGAGTGTGCGTCTGGGGGTGAGTGCCCGCAGAGCCGAGGACGCGCGCAGTGCCGCTGTGGGCCGCGCGTTCAGGCAGGCGCGGCAAGCCCTGCGCTCGGTGGCGGCTGGAGGGGGCGCCGCCCTGTTTCAGCAGATGGACCCCCTCTCGCACCTGTTAGACAGCGGCGCCCTAAGCACGGTGCGCGAGCAGGTGCAGCTTCAGCTGTCGGCCCTGGGTGACGGCGGCCGGGTTGAGGGCACCCTCCGGCGTTATTTGGCCTGCGGCGGCACCCTGACCACCCTGGCCCAGGAAACGGGCTTACACGTAAACACCGTCCGGGCTCGACTCAAGCGTGCCGAGGAAGCCCTGGGGGCACCGCTGCATGACCCGGCCCTGCTGGCCCGCTTATACCTGGCTTTTGCCAGCACGGAAACGTCAGAGGATGGGCTGAGGTTGAGGTCGGAATAGAGTGCTGTACGCATAAAATCGGGTCCGCGTTGAATTGCTCGTCACGTGACGAGCAACCCAGGAGCCGTGACAATGCACCGGGCTTCGCGGCAGGTCGGGTCACAAAGCTGGTTCCGGTGCCTAACCTGATCTTGGGGTCACAGCGACTTCACCGATCAGCCCAGCCTGAACCTTTGCGTCAATGGTGTGAGTTCGTCCTACAGCCTATGGTGAAAGTTCAGCGCAGCAAGAGAGGAAAGGGACGGATGTTGCGATCTGGAGGCGCAGCCAGTGAGTGCCCGGCTGCGCTCTACTAAAGCGGAATCGGAGCACCCGTGGAGGGCCAGAAAAGAACCGCAAAGCGCTCTGGCCGCCTATTTCCTTCCCTAGAGCCTGCGCTATGAATGGTTGATGCTGAGACGAGGTGAAATCCCCCGCCAGGGGTAAGCCCCTTCCCCCTCACCCAAATGTCATCATGGCCCTCAGGCATGACCGCCCCGCTCTCCCCCTCTACGGCTTCTCTGGTCATGCTCCTGCTGACGTTGCGGCGTGCCCTAGGGCAGGCGGCCACCCCACAGGAGCGGCGGGGCGCCCTGAATGCCTTCTGTCAGGCGGCCGCTGACCTGGGCTATCAGGTTAGTGTGAGTGAAACGTCTTCCAGCGCTCAGGCCAGCGCCCCCATCCCTGATCTGCCGGGCAAGTGGCTGACGTTAAGTGACCCCACTGCCGTCACTAGTCCAGACACCATAGATGCACTGCTGCGCCTGACCCTCTGGCAGGCACCCGGTCCACAACTCTGGCTGGAACAGCTTCAGCTGTACGCCGATGTGGCGGGCCTTCTGGAATCCATCAGCGACCCGGCCGAGTTGCTGGCGCAGGCAGCAGACGCCCTGGTACAGCAATTTGCCGACTACTGCGTAATCTACCGCGCCGAGGACGGCGCGCCGCTGCCGCTTTCAGTCGCGCACCCCGACCCGGAGCAGGCCGCCCGGCTGCACGCCTATTTGCTGCGGCGTCCGCTGGTCAGCACAGCGCCTGGTTCGGTGCGCGCCGTGATTCAGGACCGCTCGGACCACCGCCTGACGGACCTGACTCCAGGGCAGTTGCGCCTGGCGGCCCGCGACGACGAAGAATACGAGTTTGTCCGCAGCCTCCACTTCCGCAGTGCCCTGCAGTTTGCGCTGGTCTACGGCGACGAGGTGTACGGCGCCCTCACCCTGGCACGCACAGAGCGCAACTTCACAGCGGCTGACCAGGCCCTGGGGCGCGAGGTGGCTGCCCGGCTGGCGGCGGCACTGACGCAGGCCGAGCTGCACGCGCGGCTGCGGCGCAGCGAGGCCGAGCACCGCCTGATCTTCGAGAGCCTGAACGACGGCGTGCTGCTGACGACCAGCAGCGGCGAGATCAGCACCCTGAATGCCCGCGCCGCGCAGCTGCTGGGGCTGCCTGAAGACGCGGTTGGGTTCAAGTTGACCGAGTTGCCTGGGACTCTGCAGGGCGCCCACGGGCAGCCCATCCATCCGGCCCTGGTGCTTCAGGTGCTTGGTCAGCAGACGCCGGAGGCCACGCCCCTGTCGGGTCTGGCCCGTCTGACCACGCCTGACGGTCAGGTGCGCTGGCTGCAGGTCAGGTTGCGTGGCCTACCCAGAGAGGGCGGCGCGGCACGGACACTGATGACCCTGACCGACGTAACTGGGACCTATCAGCTTCAGGCCCAGCTGGAGCACCTCTCGCTGCATGACGCGGCCACCGGGCTGCCCAACCGCGCTCATTTTCTGAAACTGGCTGACCAGTGGGCGCAGTCGCCGGGGCGCACCCTCTGCGCGCTGCGGGTGCTCGATATGGCGCCGGTCCTGGCGCTTCACGGCGAGCAAGGCCTGAGGCAGTATCTGTATGCCCTGGCCAGCCGCCTGCTCTCGGCCCTGCCGGAAGGCAGCGTGCTGGGCCGGGTCAGCGAGCATGTGCTGGCCTTCGTGACAGAGCGGGGTGCGGGCTTGACTGAGTTGCTGGGCCAGCTCACGCAGACGCTGCCAGCTGGCGAGGTGGCGCTGCGCCCACATCTGGCCGCTGGGCAGCGCCTCTGGAGTGACGACGCGCCCGCAGCCCTGGCCCTGGCCGACGCTGAGGCGGCCGCAGAGCAGGCGCAGCAGGTGGGTGGGCCGGCCGTCATTGTGGACCGGGGCCAGGCTGACCGCTACCAGGCCAGGGTGCGCCTGGGGCGGCGGCTGCGGGACGCTCTGGAGCGCCGCCAGCTGTCCGTGCATTACCAGCCGGTGCTGGACCTGAAGAGCGGCCTGCTGGTGGGCGCCGAGGCCCTGGCGCGCTGGACCGACGAGGAGCGCGGCCCGGTGTCGCCTGCCGAGTTCATCCCACTGGCTGAGGCGCTGGGCTTAATGCCGTCGTTGACGCGGCTGGTGCTGCTGCGTGCCAATCGCCTGGCCAGCTGGGCCAGCGCGCAGCTGGGGCGGCCGCTGCGGGTGGCCGTCAATATCAGTGCTGGTGAACTGCACGCCCCAGAGTTTGCCGTCCGCGCCGAGCGCTTTTTAGCGGCCTATCCCGTTGCCGCCTCCCAGCTGGAAATTGAGGTCACTGAGCAAACGCTGATTCAGGACCTCCCGCGCGTGGGGGCCATGCTGCGCGCCCTTCAGGCTGGCGGCCTAAGCGTGGCGCTGGACGACTTTGGCACCGGGTTTTCCTCGCTGGCCGTGTTGCAGCAGCTGCCGGTCAATAAGCTCAAGCTGGACCGCAGCTTTGTGCAGGGGCTGGAAGACGACCCCCGGCAGCGTGTGCTGACCCAGGCCGTGATTGACTTGGCCGGGCAGCTGGACATCACTGTGGTGGCTGAAGGAGTGGAAACCGCCGGGCAACTGCAGCTGCTGCGCACCATGCGCTGCGATCAGGTGCAGGGGTTTTACCTGAGCCGGCCGCTGAACACCCAGACGTTTCAGGCGCGGCTGCACACCTGGCCGCAGACCATGCAGGCGCTGCTGGACCAATCCTGAGAGCAGAGGCACCCTGGCGGCGTGCAGAGGAAGAGCAGGGCTGCGCAGCGAAACGGTTCGCTGTTCAGAGACTCTTCCTGGCGTGGCTGCTGAGCTTTGCCCAGTCTCAGAAAGACGAGAGATCGCACTCCTCTTCCCACCCCGGCTTGAGGGCCCCAGCCGCAGCCCGTATGGTGCCTTATGCACAACCAACAGGAGAGCCGCTCCGGCGGCCGCCGTGGACATCTTTAATCCGGCCATCTTTCCCGTGCTGGCGGCCGACGGCCTGACCAACGGCGCGGTGTACGCGCTGCTGGCGCTGGCGCTGGTCCTGGTTTTCGCGGTCACGCGGGTCATCTTCATTCCGCAGGGCGAGTTCGTGGTGTTCGGCACCCTGACGCTGGCCGCCCTGCAACTGGGGCAGGTGCCGGGCACCCTCTGGCTGCTGCTGGTGCTACTCGGACTGGCCGCCCTGCTGGAAGCGGCCGGCCAGCTGCGCCGCCGCGAGACCGGCCGCGCTGGCCTGACCCTGCTGGGCGCGGTGGTCCTGGGTGGCCTGGTGTGGGCGGTCACCGGCTGGGCTGCGCCCCTCAAATTGCCGCTGTGGGGGCAGGTGATGCTGAGTCTGGCGCTGGTGGTGCCACTGGGGCCGCTGCTGTACCGGGTGGTGTACCAGCCTCTGCAGAATGCCGCCGTGCTGGTGCTGCTGATCGCCTCGGTGGCGCTGCACCTACTGCTGACCGGCCTGGCGCTGCTGTTTTTTGGTCCCGAAGGGTCGCGCACCCCCGCCTTCATTGAGGGGCAGGCGGCGTTGGGGCAGGTCACGCTGTCACGTCAGAGTCTGCTGGTCATTCTGGTGTCGGCCGGCCTGATGCTGGGCCTGAGGGCCTTTTTCGGCACCATGCCGGGCAAGGCGCTGCGGGCCACAGCCGTCAACCGTCTGGGCGCGCGCCTGGTGGGCATCAGCCCGGCGGCGGCGGGCCGCCTGACCTTTACCCTGGCGGCCGCCATAGGTGCGCTGGGCGGCATGCTCATCGGCCCTTCGGTGGCCGTGACCTATGACAGCGGCTTCCTCATCGGGCTCAAGGGGTTTGTCGGTGCCATCATCGGCGGGCTGGTCAGCTACCCGCTGGCGGCGGCAGGCGCGGTGCTGGTGGGCCTCATTGAGAGCTTTGCCAGCTTCAGCCTATCGGCCTGGAAGGAAGTGATCGTGTTTACGCTCATTCTGCCGGTCCTGCTGTGGCGCTCGCTGACCACCCGTCATATTCCCGAGGACGAGGAATGACCGCCCGCACCGCTCTGCCTCTGCGAACCCTCCTGACGGCCCTGGCGGTGCTGGTGGCGCTCGCCCTGCCGCTGGTGCTGCCCGAATTTCAGGTCACGCTACTCGTCAATATCCTGATTGCGGGCACTTTGGTGACCGGGCTGGTGCTGCTGACGGGCGTGGTGGGCCTGACCAGTTTCGGGCACGCGGCCTTTATGGGCGTCGGCGCCTACACCACTGCTCTGCTGACCACCCAGGCTGGCTGGAGTCCCTGGCTCTCTCTGCCCGCCGCGCTGGTGGTGACGGCCCTGACGGCGCTGGTGCTGGGTCTGGTCACCCTGAGGATGCAGGGCCATTATCTGCCGCTGGCCACGATTGCCTGGGGCATCAGTCTGTATTTCGTCTTCGGGAATACACCGGCCCTGGGCGGCAACACTGGCCTGACTGACATTCCTGCCCTGAGCATGCTGGGGACCCGGCTGACCTCGCCGCGCGCCTTTGCCTACCTGGCGCTGCTGTGCCTGGGCCTGAGTGTGCTGGGCGCGCAGTTTTTGCTGTCCAGCCGCACCGGGCGCGCGCTGCGGGCGCTGCGCACCGGCCCGCTGGTGGCCGAGGCGTTCGGCGCCAGTCCCTTTGCCCTGCGGGTGCAGGTGTTCGTGCTGTCGGCGGGGCTGGCAGGGCTGGCCGGTTGGCTGTATGCCCACAACCAGCGTTTTCTGAACCCCACGCCGTTCGGGCTGCAAGCCGGCATCGAATACCTGTTTATGGCGGTGGTGGGCGGCGTGGGGCACGTCTGGGGCGGCGTGCTGGGCGCCGGCCTGATTACGTCCCTGCGCGAGTGGCTGCGCGGCACGCTACCGGCGCTGCTGGGGCAGCAGGGCAGCTTTGAAATCGTGGTGTTTGGGACCCTGGTGATTCTGACCCTGCAATTCGCGCGCCGGGGCCTGTGGCCGCTGGCGGAACGGCTGTTGCCCCCGGCCGCGCCGGCCCGCCTGCCGGCCCCCGTGCCGTTGCCCCGGCGCGCGGTGCCGACCCCCGGCGCCCCGCTGCTGGAGGTCCAGGCGGTCTCCAAGCACTTCGGTGGGCTGCGGGCCGTGCAGGAGGTGAGTTTTCAGCTGCGCGCCGGCGAGATTTTGGGCCTGATCGGCCCCAACGGCGCCGGCAAAAGCACCCTCTTTAACGTCATCACAGGGGTGAATCCGGCCAGCAGCGGGCGGGTCCAGTATGCCGGGCACGACATCACCCGGCTGGGTGCGGCGCAGGTTCACCGCCGGGGCCTGGGGCGCACCTTTCAGCACGTCAAACTGCTGCCCGAACTGAGTCTGCTGGACAATGCCATGATGGGCGGCTACGCGCGTGGGCGCGCCGGCCTCCTGCGCAGTCTGCTGCACCTGGAGCGCCACGAGGAGGCCGCCCTGCGCGCCGAAGCCCAGGCGCAGCTGGACCGGGTGGGGCTGGGGGCCCAGGCCCTGACTCTGGCCGGCAGCCTGCCGCTGGGCCAGCAGCGCATTCTGGAGGTGGCGCGCGCCCTGGTGGCCGACCCTACCTTGTTGCTGCTGGACGAGCCGGCAGCGGGGCTGCGCTACGGCGAGAAGGCGGACCTTGCCGCGCTGCTGCGCCGCCTGCGAGGTGAGGGCCTGACGGTGCTGATCGTGGAACACGACATGGAACTGGTGATGGGCCTCGTGGACCGCCTGGTGGTCATGGCCGGCGGCGAGAAACTGGCGGAGGGCACTCCAGAGGAGGTCAGGCGCGACCCCCAGGTGCGTGAAGCTTACCTGGGCGCCGACCCTGTGGCCCCCACCGGCGGCGCGGCGTGAGCGCTTCTGAGGTGCTGCTGGACGTGCGTGATCTGCGGGCGCGCTACGGCCGGGTTGAGGCGCTGTCGGGGGTCAGCCTGCAGGTGCGGCCAGGCCAGATCGTCAGCGTCATTGGGGCCAACGGGGCGGGCAAGACAACCCTGCTGAATTGCCTGATGGGCGTCCTGCCGGGCAGCGGTCAGGTCACTTACGCAGGCGCAGCCCTGAACGATATGCCGCTGGAGGCGCGGGTGGCGCGCGGCATCAGCCTGGTGCCCGAACGGCGGGACCTGTTTGCCAGCATGAGCGTGGCTGACAATCTGCAACTGGGCGCCTACACCCGGCGGCGCCAGACCTGGCGGCCCGATCTGGACCGGGTGTATACCCGTTTTCCCCGCCTGGCCGAGCGCCGCGCCCAGCTGGCCGGCACCCTGTCGGGCGGCGAACAGCAGATGCTGGCCATTGGCCGCGCCCTGATGGCCCGGCCCCGCCTCCTGCTGCTGGACGAGCCGAGCCTGGGGCTGGCCCCGCTGATTGTGCGCGACATCCTGACCATCGTGACCGAGCTGCGCGCCGAGGGCGTTACCATCCTGCTGGTCGAGCAAAACGCCCGCGCCAGCCTGGCCATCAGCGACCACGGGTACGTGCTGGAAACTGGCCAGGTGACCCTGAGCGGCCCCGCCGCCGACCTGGCCCAGAACCCCGCTCTGACGGCCAGTTACCTGGGTGGGGCGTGATTGGGCTGATGGTGGCGTGTCGGAGGAAGGCTGGAACAGGGTCAAGGAGACGGCGCTTGTCTTGAGGACCAGACCTCCTAGGATGCTGTTCCAGAGGGCGAGCCGGGAAATGAGGCCGTCACTCTGTAAATATTCTCGGAGGGCCAGGATCGGAATAACTCTGACACTGGCCTACAACGTAGGTTCACTGCGGCGGCCTGACAGCGAAACTCAGCGTGGTGGAGGATCATACCCCTTCAATAGCTGAGGCGACCACAGTGAGTGTCCGTCAGAGACAGCGGCGGAAGTAGAGCTGAAGGGCGTGATTGGCTCCTCAATGGAACTGGCAACCGCTGTCACATCGGTCGTCAGTGGCTTTGAGGTCGCTCCTCAAACTGAAACAAGTGAACTCGCGGAGCAGAGTG